>NZ_JABZSJ010000009.1:0-57633 GCF_015262605.1 Prevotella aurantiaca
AGCTTGTCAATACAAGCTTTATGCTGAAATATTGTTTTTAAGGGAGGACTAGATAAAAAGTACATATGTTTTATCTAAAAAGTTCCATCATTTTACATAAAAAGTTCCATCATTTTACATAAAAAGTTCTATCTTTTTTCATAAAAAGTTCCATCGTTTTATTAAGAACATAATATCATTTTGTTCAAATTGAATAATAAAATAGCGTGGTTTGAAATGAAGAAAAAATATTTTAAGTTTTAGTTATATCATAAAATAGCATAAACTTCTTATAATCTAGATGAAATTATAGAGATAAAAAGGTTGTTTTAGACTTTTTAAAGAAGATTTTTTCAGTTGTTCTGTTAAATATCTATACCTTTGTCGCTAATAGCTCAGAAACTATTGAATAACAAATATAAAAATAATGAGAAAACTATCTAATTATGTGTGGCTCTTTGCAATAGCATTAAGTGCTGCATTTACAATGACAGCGTGTAGTGAGAAGAACGATGGTCCTACAGTGGACGATGAAAAGGGTAAAGTTGTCATAACACCAGCAAATGTCTTCGTTAATGGAGGGCCTAAATCAATCGGTAGTTATGAAATTAAGAAGAATTCAAAAGGTCAGGTAGTCTTCATTTCGAGCAAAGAAGAAAAAGAAGATATATCATTTGTTTACGAAAATAATGCCTTAGACAGCAAAGGTAATCCTAATATGGTGATGACAGTAAACGATGATGGCGATCAAACACAATATAAGCTATTCTTAAATCAAAACGGATTTGTAAAGCGTTGCGACGAAGTAGAGCACAAAAAGAATAATACTTCTAAAACAAAAGTATGGAACTTCGAATATAACTCTGATGGACAACTAACTACAGCTATACAATCTGAAGGTGGAAACAAAATTACATTTACCATAATTTATAAAGATGGAAATGCAGTAGAAACATCAACCATGTCGCAAAAAGAAGGCAAAGAGATAAAACATTACAAGATATTCTATACTTCGGAAAAAGTAACTTCTCCTATCTACAATAAAGGTTGCTTAACAGCTTATTATGAAGGTATAAACTTAGGCTTAGACGATTTAGATTGGGCATATTATGCCGGAGTCTTAGGAAAAGCCAGCAAGCATCTTCCAATATATAATGTAGATATCAACGAAAATACAACTACTTTTGATTGGACGATTAGTGGCAATGGCTTCCCATCTAGGGTTGTAATTCAGTATGAAGGAGGAAAGAAAGAAGATAAAAAAATAGTTTGGTAAGGAAACCAATATAGATAAAATAAACAAGAGCAACAAAACAAATGTTTTTGTTGCTCTTATTATTTTCTTATTTGTTAGCGACAGATAATCCCTCGTATATCTGTAATCCGAATTCGTTTACATATGCATAAACATGTTCAAGAATATCGGATATTTTATTTTCGAACTCTATGCCGTTTGTTGTGTTTAGGAAGAAAATAATTTCTATTGGAAGTCCATTTTGCGTAGCTTCCAACTGATGGACTAAAAGCGTTGCCGACTTATTTACATCTTCACGTTTCCTTAGGTAGGTTTCTATATAATGGCGGAAAAGTCCGATATTCACCACTTCGCCTTCCATATCTTTTTGCGAAACCATTTTTTTGTTAGTTAGGTTTTGTCTTGTTTCATCGGTAAGAAGTCGGATACTACGCACGTCGAAATATATCTTTTTTACTACTTGGCGCATGCCGCTTTCTTGCATTCCTTTCCAGTTCTTGAATGTACCATTAACTAAAGTAAGTGGCGATATGGTAGTATACGTCTTGTCGAATTGTTGTACCTTTACAGTTGTTAGTGAAATGTCCACTACATTTCCATCAACAGGTGTACCAGGAACGGTAATCCAGTCACCTAAGTGTACCATTTCATTGCTTGTAAGGCGTATACCTGCTACCAATCCTTCTATAGTATCTTTGAATACCAACATCAAAATTGCCGATGTCGCACCTAATCCTGCAAACAAACTCATGGGGTTTTTCTTGAAAAGTATACTTATCACGATAATGACTGCGATGAAGATAAAAATAATTTTCAGTACACCAAGGAACGAACGAATATATTGACTGCTTGAACTTCCTTCTTCTTTGCGAAGAAAACGAAGACGATCTGCGATTTGCAGAACAAGTCGTGTGGAATTAATGACAATATATACAGCTGTAAGACGTAGCAAAATACCTTCTACAAAGGGATATTGGAAGAACACTTTTGGAAGAAATCCCCATAAAACAACGGCTGGAACAATATTGCAAGCTGTATATAATACGGCACGATCGAAGAGGATTTCGTCCCATTCGATGCTTGTTTTTGAAGTCAGTCTAATAACCAAAGGAACTAAAGTCTTTCTGCAAATAAAGCCAGAAAGCCCTGATATAAGGAAGGTTATAATTACCATCAGTGCATGACGCACAACGAAAATGCTTGAGCCTTCGATTCCTATTGAACGAAGAAGGTTATCGATAAAATTGATAATAATTTCCATATTTTTTTCTTGTTTGTTTGAATTAATTTATTGGCTCAATGCCACACATATTTTATTTTGAAGACTTCTCATTGGACCTTGGGTCATTCCACCATTTACAATAATAGCGAAGCAAAGTCGGTGCCCATTCGACGCTGTAAGATAGCCAGCAAGAGAACTTACTCCAAATAATGTTCCTGTTTTTGCGCGTACATTTCCTTCGGCTGGGGTATTACGCATACGTTTTCTTAGTGTACCATCTACTCCTGCAATAGGAAGGGTACCCAAAAGCGTGTTGTAAATATCCGATTTTCCATAAGCATAACGGAGCAGTTGCACTTCAAGTTCAGCGCTGACATAATTGTAGAGTGAAAGCCCTGAACCATCAGCAATATTATAATTGGAGGGTGATAAACCAAGTTGTCGTATTAGTGAGTTCACTTCGTTGCGTGCATGTTTTGCAGAACTCCATTTGTTTCCATTCGCAGCAGCTAACTGATAGAACATTGATTCAGCAAAAAGGTTATCGCTTTTCTTCATCATATCGTGCATTACTTCACCTATGCTGTGAATTCGTGTTGAAATGAGAGTTGCGTTAGTGGGAAGTGAACGTTCGCCAGTAATTCCATTAGATTCGATGCCTTGTTCACGTAGTCGGCGAAGTAGTGTACCAATGAAGTTGTCTCCCTTTCCAAATAAAAGTGAAAGCAATTTTGGATTCTTGTCGTCCCAACACCAACCATCTCCAAATTCATCTTTATCTTTAAACGAAACATCAGCATAGATACTTCCGTTTATTTTACTAATACCTAAATCTTTAATAGCTTGTGCTATTGATGAAATATCGCTGTTAGAAATCATAGGATCCATACCACCGACGCAATAGATATCTCCATTCAACACCTCTGTAGAATCGTCAATGATTCCTGTATAGTAAATGCTTGTGCGATAGTTATAATTGCTACCCAATCGATTGAGTGCTGTTATAGCTGTTACACACTTCATCGTTGAAGCGGGGCGTAGATGTATTCGCTCGTTGAAATTATAAATTTGCTTGTCATCAGATAAGTCCCAAACCATAATACCTATCTGCATAGTGGATGTAATGTCACTTTTAAGAATACCATCTAAACGTGCTTTGATATTCTCTTGCCACGATAAGCTGTTATCATTCTGGAAAGGAAGAATTACTGCTTCACCTTCTTCATCATTTTCGACAGGTCGTTCTTCTTCTGTAGTAGCTTCTTTTAGTGGCTTTCCTTGAAGTATACGTGCTACTTCTGCACTATCTAAAGTTACTTGTGCGTGAACAGGGAAAGCCAATAACGCAGTAAATATTAGGAGTTGTAAATGTCGTAGTTTCATAATAATTTCTGAATTGTAGCAATGAAAGCTTTACTGTTATCGGGCTGAATACTTAGCACCTTACCATTTTTAAGTTCTATCAGCACATAGCTGCCAAGATGAAAGGCTAATGGAAGTTCTCGTGTACTAGCAATTTCTGCTATATCAATACATTTTGATTTTGCTATTCTGCCTTGCTTAAGAATAAGTTTTCCATTAGCAATGGTGTAACTTGAATGCAACGCACGATCTAAAGCAATGGTTGAAAGTATTAAAAATAATGTGCCAAGTACTACCAAAGCTACATTGTCTCTGTGCCAAAAACCATAAAGTGTACCCATTATGAAAAGCACAATGGCACACCCTTCTAATATCATGATACGATGATTGAAAGTTCTGTTCATTACTTTAATAAAAGCATTAGTTGCTATTTTATTAATCCTACTTCCTTTAGCACCATTTCAATAACTTGTGGGAAATGTTCCATTTCCAATATATGCTCCTTAGCGGCAATATCTTCTGGTGTATCTTCTGGTGTAATGGGAGTACGGAATTGTGCAATTATTTTGCCACCATCGCAAATATTGCTTACCCAATGAATAGTCATTCCTGTTTCTGTTTCATTGGCATTACGCACGGCTTCATGTACATGATGTCCATACATACCAATACCGCCAAACTTTGGAAGTAGGGCAGGATGGAGGTTTATCATACGATATTGGTAAGCAGTAATGAACCAATTGGGTATCATAAGTAGGAAACCGGCAAGTACAACAAAGTCAATGTGGTAGTCAGCCATAAGTTTTAAAACTTTTTCTTTGTTGTTGAATTCGACTTTCGGTAATACTAACGAAGGTACATTCAAGTTCTTTGCTCTTTTAAGCGCATACGCATCGGCACGATTACTTATAACTAAAGCAATATTTACTTGCTCGTTGGTTTCGAAATAACGTATAATATTCTCGCAGTTACTACCGCTGCCTGAAACGAAAATTGCTATATTCACCATATTAATAATGTGTTTATTTAGTCTTCCTCATCGTCAAAGTCATCGAAGCCAAAGAGTGTTGGGTCTACAAAAGCATCAAGTTGGCGACGGTCTTTCTTTGTTGGACGACCTGTACCACGTGCTCGGTCTACGAAACCGCTGATTCTACTCATTTCTAATAACTCGTATTGCTTCGCATCAGTAACGTTTTTATAGACTTCGGGTATCAGTTTTGCACCCACACGCTTCTCTATAGTTTGCAAAACTTCGAAAGAATAGGTAATAGGAGGCTTCTTTACGCTTATTATTTCGCCAACCTTTATAGTGTGTGAAGGCTTTACGTTGACACCTTTAATTGTAATACGACCATTTTTGCAAGCATCAGCAGCAATACTCCTTGTTTTGAATATGCGTGCTGCCCAAAGCCATTTATCTATTCTTGCTATATCTGCCATTATTTCTTTCCTAACTTGTTGTATTGGTTCATTGTAATATTGATACCAGCAAGTGCGAAACTTTTAATGATGTCCACAGCAAGGTCGATACTCGGTTGTAGAACTTTCATATCGTCTTCAGTATATTTTCCCAATACCCAATCAACCTGTCCACCCTTTGGATAATCGTTTCCAATACCCATACGAAGGCGTGCATAGTTTTGTCCTATAAGCTGTTGAATATGTCCCAAACCATTATGTCCACCATTGGAACCATTTGCTTTTAAACGGAAAGCACCCAATGGCAACGCTAATTCGTCGGAAATAACAAGCAAACGACTTTCATCTATTTTCTCGATGTTGAGCCAATAGCGTACAGCATTGCCCGATAAATTCATAAACGTAGTAGGTTTAAGCAATATAATTTTTCTTCCTTTAAGAGTGGTTTCTGCTACAAAACCATAACGTTTATCCTCAAAAACAATATTGGACGCCTTAGCAAAGGCGTCCAATACCATAAATCCTGTGTTGTGGCGAGTTCCCTCGTACTCACGCCCGGGGTTTCCCAAACCACATATTAGATATTTGTCCAATATTACTGTCTGTTTTTATCCGTCTTAGAAATATTTTTTATTCTGTTTCGAATAGTTTCTTTTTTTATAGTCGTTCAGACTATCTACAAGCTTATTCAGCTGCGCTATCTTCGTTTTCTTCGTCATCGCTTACTGCAGAAGCAACAGCGTTACGAGTATTCTTGATAGAGCAAACAACAACATCCTTTGATGTTACGAGTTCAAGACCTTCAAAGTTCAAATCGCCAACCTTGATGCTCTTTCCAATACGAAGTTTTGTAACGTCGATGTCAAGAGTTTCTGGAATTTGAGCGTAAGGTGCTCTAACGTTTATCTTACGGATTGATTTATTCATACGACCACCATCGCGAACACCCTGTGCAAGACCTACGTGCTTAACAGGAACACCCATTACGATAGGCTTAGTTTCGTTTACTTCATAGAAGTCAATATGGAGAACAGCGTCAGTTGTTGGGTGGAACTGAATTTCTTTCATAATAGCTGCGTGGTTTACACCATCGATATTCAACTCAACAAGATAAATGTGTGGAGTGTAAATTAACTTGCGAAGCTCTGACATAGGAGCTGTGAAAGAGAAAGCTACTGGCTTTCCGTCTGCTTTAACTTCACCATAGAGGTTACATGGAATTAATCCTTCTTTGCGGAGTTCCTTAGAGGCCTTTTTGCCTGTGTTCTCTCGCTTCTTACCTGAAATAAGAATCTGTTTCATTTTTTGTTTGTGTTACTCTAAATTAATATTTATTTAATTCGCCATCACACACTGATACTGCATCTATGAGAGGTTGATGACCTATCTGTTTGCTGTTCTCAATTTGCAAAAAGCTGTGCAAAGTTACGCCTTTTTACTGGAATGAGCAAATATAATGAGAAAAAACAAGAAAATAATGCTATTCTCTTGCAAGGAACAAGTATTTTTTCTACATTTGCAGAACGTAATAGATTCACACAAAACACAACTTTTTATACGGCAATGATAAATAGAGATTTAATAAGAATAAAGGTCGTCCAGTTAACCTACGCTTACTATCAAAACGGAGAACGTAATATTGATAAGGCTGAAAAAGAACTTCTTTTCAGTTTGTCAAAAGCGTACGGGCTTTACAACTACCTTTTGTCTCTCATTGTTTCTATCACGCAGGAGGAGCGCCGCCGCGTAGAAATATTAACCAATAGAGCGAAACGCGAAGGTACTGACATGCCTTCTGACCGCTTTGCTTATAATAAGTTTGCTGTACAACTTGAGGAAAATAAGCAGTTAAACTTATTTCTTGAAGGGCAACAATATCGTTGGGAAGATGATATGGAGGCTGTAAGAAAACTCTGTGATCAAATAGAAGAGAGTGTGATATACCAAGAGTATATGGCAAGCGATGATGATTCTTACGATGCAGATCGCGAAATGTGGCGAAAAATTTATCGTACACTTATCCAAGAAAACGAAGAATTAGATGCTATTCTTGAAGAAAAGAGCTTGTATTGGAACGATGACAAAGAAATTGTTGATACGTTTGTGATTAAAACTATCAAGCGTTTTGATCCTACGAATAAAGCTGGGCAGGAATTGTTACCTGAGTTCAAAGATGATGAAGATCGTGAGTTCGCAATAAAACTGTTCCGTTCGACCATATTGAATGCCGATACTTATCAGCGATATATGAGCGAAACAAGTAGAAACTGGGATTTCTCTCGCTTGGCTTACATGGATGTTGTTATAATGCAAATAGCTATTGCCGAGTTGCTAACCTTCCCAAATATTCCTATTTCGGTTTCTATCAACGAATATGTAGAACTTGCAAAACTTTATAGTACTCCACGTAGTGGCGGTTATATCAATGGAATGCTTGACGCGATTGCAAGATACCTTGTTGATACAGGCAAGATGTTTAAGCAAATGCCAGAGCGTAGACAACAACGTAATGGAAACGAACGTTGGAACAGAAACAATAATAATTCAAGAAACGAAGCCGTCTTGCAAAATGATAATCTTGAAGGAAACGTACCACAAGGTGAGATCGAAAGAAATACAAACGAAGAATTTTAAATAAATAAAATAAGAAAATGAATACAGCTATTTTACTTGCTGCACAAGCTGCAGGGCAATCTGGTGGCGCAATGCCTATGATTATTATGATGGTTGCTGTCTTTGCAATTATGTGGCTTTTTATGATTCGTCCACAACAAAAGAAGCAAAAACAAATTCGTGCTTTCCAAAATGCGCTTAAAGAAGGTGACTCTGTTGTTACGGGCGGTGGTATCTTTGGCACGGTGAAACGCATTGATATGACTTCTAACAAGATTGAAATTGAAGTAGCACGTGGTGTTGTTATCACTGTTGATAAGGGTTACGTGTTTGCTGATACAGAGGCTATGCGTATGAGCCAGAATAAGTAATCACTTACAAAAGCGTTGAAACTAATTTCATAAATGGTAGGTAGGAGACTGCAAATAATCGATATAATCAGAAACTTCTTGTCGAAACTAATCAACAAGGAGTTTCTGGTTTTTTTATTCTTTCTCCTGTTAAGTGGACTCTTTTGGCTTACAAATGTTCTTGATGATTCGTATGAAAAAGAGTTTGCAGTGCCCATTCGCTTGTCTGGTGTACCCAAAAATGTGATCTTAACAGGCGAAATAGATTCTGTTGTAAAGGTTGTTGTGCGCGACAAAGGATACGTTATAGGAAGCTATATCTTTGATGGTGGTTTTCGTTCGCTATGCTTTGATTTTGAAAATTGTAATCGTTCAGAAAATACTGGAGAGATTTTTATTGCTGATATACAGCGAATGCTTGCCCAACAGATGTATTCAAGTTCGAAAATAGTAAGTGTAAAAGCTAATAATCTTATTTATAGCTACAATCACGGAAGGAATAAAAAAGTTCCAGTGCGTTTACAAGGAAAGATAACTCCTGCTGAAGGTTATTATCTTGCACGGATTCAGTTCATACCTGATAGCGTAACCATCTATGCATCAAAGAAGTTATTGGACAGCATTCAGTATGTTTACACTGAACGAATGGAAGTATCTAACTTCAACGAAATTACGACTCAGAAAGTGCGGATAGCCAAAATAAAGAACGCTAAGGCGTTGCCTAATCAAGTGAAAGTGCAGTTCTATCCTGATATTCTCACTGAGGAAGATGTAGAAGTACCAATCCAAGCTATCAATGTGCCTGCCGATAAAAATATGAGAGTCTTCCCTGGGAAGATGAAAGTAAAGTTTGCTGTGGGTTCACAACGCCTACGTTCGATGCCTAAGAACATAGAAACGAGAGAACTTTTGCCCGATGGTTTTAAGCTAGTTGTAGACTACAAAGAAGTTGCTAATGGTAGTGCAGAGAAGTGTCACGTATATCTTCAGGCAGCACCAAATGGTATACGCAATGCCCATCCTGTTGTAAACGTAGTTGATTATCTTATTGAACAGAAATGAAAGTAGCTATAACGGGCGGTATTGGCAGTGGAAAATCGTTCGTTTGTGAACGATTGCACAAGTTCGGAATTACGGTTTACGATTGCGATGAGGCTGCAAAACGCCTGATGCGCACTTCTGTTGATATTCAAAAGCAACTATCTGATTTAATAGGAACGAACGTTTTCGTTGATGGAAAACTGCAAAAAGCAGCATTGGCAGCCTTTCTCTTGCATAGTAAAGATAATGCGCAAGCTATTAATGATATTGTTCACCCAGCTGTGGCTGCAGATTTTGAGCGTTCAGGTTACGACTATATGGAATGCGCCATACTTTTTGATAGTGGTTTTATCAATCGTGTACATATAGATAAGGTGGTTTGTGTAACGGCTCCTCGCGATGTTCGAGTGCAGCGTATAGTTCTACGTGATGACATAACACCAATAAAAGCACAAGAATGGATAGATCACCAACTATCGCAAAATGAGGTTTTAAAGCATAGTCATTATGAAATAGTGAATGATGGAAAGTGCAATATAGATGTACAAATCCAAAAAATTATAAACGAAATATCAAAAACGAATAAGTAATAAATTAAATAAAGAAACAATGGTACAGACAATTCTTTCTATTGCAGGTAAGCCAGGACTTTACAAATTGGTAAGCCGTGCTAAAATGAACCTAATAGTTGAAACTATCGATGAGAAGAAAAAGCGAATTCCAACATTCGCTACTGATCGTGTAACGAGTCTTTCAGACATCTCAATGTTTACAGAAGGCGACGATGTTCCTTTGTACGAAGTACTTGTAAAGGTTCGTGAGAAGGAAGATGGTAAGGCTACATCTTTAGACTGGCGTAAGGCTTCTCCAAAAGATTTGCAAGATTATTTTGCTGAAATACTACCAGATTTCGACCGCGACCGTGTACACAATAGTGATATAAAGAAGTTGTTGCAATGGTATGATATTTTGATTAAGGCTGGTATTTCGAACTTTGAAGAAGTATTGAAACCTGCAGGTGAGGAAGAAGTAGACGAGAGTCAAGAAAGCAACGAAGAAGAAAAGTAACGGCTAAACCGGGACAAGGTGCTTTTATTATATATCAAATTCCTATAAAAGAGGATTTGTATGTAAAGGAGTTATCGCTTTTTTCGGTATAGTTGATATTCGGACTGGTCAAATAGAAAATAAGAGTAAATTAAAGCCATTGATATATTTACATGGTATAATCGATGGTAAAGTTCTTTACTCTACAGATTACATTGAGTTATAAGAATAAATAAATTCTTTTAGAGTTGGTAGGCAATAACCTCCTACTATAATATGAATAACAACATCGCTTCTACAGGTTTCTTGTAGAAGCGATGTCTTTTAGGTAAAAAGTACAAGTTAGGAGCTAAACAATAACCTATCTTTTGTAATTGTAAAGAAAGTATATCACGAAAGTAAAAGTGGTTGTTTTACTTTGCAATAGTGCCTGTTTTGCAGCGCAAAATAGGCACTATTACTTCGCAAAACAGGCTCTTTTGAAAAGCATTGGTTGTAAGAAAGTTACGAAGTTATTATTCTTTGCGTTAATCTCAATGTTTTTAATGTTTATTTTTAGTTTATAGAATAAGAATATACAGAGTTATTTTTAGATGATTAAGAGATATTTTCTGAGAAGAAAATAATTCCGCTTTTACTAATTCTCGTAGAGTCTTTGCGGTTTTATAAAGTAGAATGCACAAAGGCATAGAATAGATGTAATGTTGTAAATTGAGACAAATTGACATGCACTTATGTCATAATGGCGTGAAATAACTACTGGTATAAGTATTGCAATGTACTTGATGTAAACAAAGAAACAAATAAACTAAATAGGAGGAATAAATTATGATTTACAAGAATTCATGGTTACCAGAAGTGTTCAACGACTTCTTTGACAACAACAATATGCCAAAAGCAAATGCAACTGCACCAGCTATTAATGTATTGGTAAATGATACTGAGTATACAGTAGAACTTGCTGCGCCAGGTTTAAGAAAGGAAGACTTCGACATTAGTCTTAACGCTGAAGGCGACTTAGTTATTAAAATGGAGAAGAAAGCTGAAGTGAAAGATGAGAATACACGTTATTTGCGCAGAGAATTTGCTTACAGCAAGTATGAGCAAACCCTAATTTTGCCAGATGATGTGAATAAAGATGAAGTTGGCGCACGAATGGCTGACGGAGTCTTAAACATTACTCTTCCGAAACTCAACAAGAGCATTCAGAAGGTAGCACGACAGATAGAAGTAGGCTAATTACGCTTTGTTACAGAGTGTAAGTTATTGTTTCATAAATTTAAAGATACGATTGATTGGTTTAGAATTAATAAATAGCTACGATAAAATATTAATTCATGATGTTATAAAGTATGATTGTTAGTAATAATGAAATCCCCGAATGCGTGAGCACTCGGGGATTTTAATTTGTTGTTTCTTCTCCGTTCAATCTTTCTTTTATTGATGGTTAGCAAAGCGAGTTTCAGCCATTTGCTCGTATTTTGTACCCGGTCTACCATAGTTTGCATATGGGTAGATACTGATTCCGCCACGTGGCGTGAAGATACCCGTAACCTCAATATATTTTGGGTCCATTAGTCTTATGAGGTCTTTCATAATCGTATTAACACAGTCTTCATGGAAATCGCCATGATTACGAAAGCTGAAGAGATAAAGTTTTAGACTTTTGCTTTCTACCATACGTACGTCAGGAACATACGAGATACGAATTTCTGCAAAGTCAGGTTGTCCTGTTATTGGACAAAGACTGGTAAATTCGGGGCAGTTGAAACGCACCCAATAATCGTTTTCTTGATGTTTGTTCTCAAACGACTCTAAAACTTCGGGTGCATAATCCATACTGTAAGTAGTTGCTGCCCCCAATTGTGTTAGTCCTTCGTTGTTTCTTTCCATTTCCTTAAATGTTCTTTTAGGGAAAATATAATCCCTTTTCTCATTTTTAATTCAAGCTGAAAATCTTCCAAATACTATAGTTTACGCCATTGTCGTAAACATCTTCTCCTTCGTGTTCCTTTAGTTTCTTTACCACACGAATAGTTATTGGCAGTGCAATAACCTCATAAAGAGTTTTCAGTATCACTTGCCAAATCATCAGTTTCAATAATTCGTTAGAAGGGATAACACCTCCAAGTGCCAATGGGAAGAAAATTACAGAATCGAAACTTTCACCTACAATAGTGCTAACTACAGCGCGGAGTGAAAAGCGTTTGCCACCATCGTGAATTTTCATCTTGCTCATAACGTAGGCATTAGCAAAGGAACCAACGATAAAAGCCATAAACGAAGCTGCAGCAATACGTGGTGCAAGACCGAAAATAGCATCGAATCCTTCCTGATTTGTCCAATAAGGAGCACCTGGAATCCAATTGCAAATTGCACCAACAGCTACGAAAAAGAAATTCATTGAAAAGCCAGTCCAGATGAGAAGTCTTGCTTTCTGAAATCCCCATACCTCACAAACACAATCGTTGATGATGTAAGAGATTGGAAAAACGATTAAACCACCTGTTAAGCTAATACCTAAAACTGAGATTTGCTTTGTCTCGAGAATGTTTGCCGCAATGAGGCAAACACAGAAGAGTATGCTGAATAACATGAACAGCACGCTCACTTGTTGTTTTGTTTTTGTCATTGTCTTGTTTTGTTAAAGGGGGTTTAGCAAGTACCCCTATTTGTAAAAAGTGCGGCAAAGGTACAAAAAAATATTAAAGAATGGTTGATTTATCAATACAATTCTTTACTTTTGCATCTAAATCGGACGAGAGTCCTATTAAATTTAGGTATAAATAGTAAACAATTAAACCGAAAAAATGATATGAAGAAAATGTTTTTAGCAGCATTTATGGCTGCACAGGCATTAACAAGTTTTGCACAATCGCAAGACTTTAAGCCTTATGAAGAAAAGATGAACAAAATCTACGCTGAATTTGCAACTTTGGATAAGGAATACGCAGCATTGCGTCAGAAAGATCCAAAAGCCATTACACCTGCTGATGAGAAACTATTTGAGAATATAATGGCCAAGAGCGATTCACTCTCAGAATTGCATACTGCGCTCACACTTGAGATAGTTAAGAACTTCAAGAATACAAAGTTTCCAGCAAAATATGTAGCTGATGCTTATTCTGGCTTTACCTACGACCAATTGAAAGAGGTTTTAGATCCAACAAGCGGTTATTATAAAGAAGAATCGTTGAAAGCTGCTAAAGAACATCTTGCATCGTTGGAGCTTCGTCGTCCAGGACTTATGTACACCGATTTGGTAATGAAAGACATGAACGACAAGGAAATTAAGTTGAGCCAATATGCTGGTAAGGGCAACTATGTATTTGTTGATTTTTGGGCAAGCTGGTGTGGACCATGTCGTGCTGAAATGCCAAATGTAGTCGAAGCTTACAATAAATACCACGCAAAAGGTTTGGAAATTGTTGGTGTTAGCTTCGACCAAAAGAAAGATGCATGGACTGCAATGGTGAAGAAACTTGGTATGGAATGGCCACAAATGTCAGATTTAAAAGGTTGGCAATGTGCTGCAGGTAAGATTTATGGCATCCGTTCTATTCCATCAAATATCTTGTTAGACCCACAAGGCAAAATTGTAGCAAGCGATTTGCGTGGCGAAGACTTGCAACAGAAATTGGCTGAAATATACAAATAAATTGTTATTAGTGTATAAAAAGAAACCTCATCAAGTAGCAAACTTGGTGAGGTTTCTTTCTTTTATCTAAATTATCTTTTCTTTCCTTATATATATATGTGAACAGAAGTTTAAAGCCCCCTTGCTTTGAAAATCTGTTCTTTTGCATTATTTATCTCTTGGAACTTCTTTTCTGCAGCTTTACGTACATCTTCGCCAAGCGTACCAACACGGTCAGGATGATATTTTAATGCCATCTTTCGATAGGTTGCTTTCACTTCTTCGTTTGTGGCGTTAGGAGATAAACCCAATATGCTGTAAGCTTTTTCAAGATCGTTTGGCGAATTATACGAACCTCCCATATTGAGCATAGAATCTACATCTTGTTCTGAAAGTCCAAGATATGATGCCATCTCTTTGAGAGCTGAAACCTCTTCGGAACTTACTTTGCCATCTGATTTCGATATAATAATAAGGTAATTGAGCAGTTGTAAACGTTGTCCGCTATTCATGTGCATGGAAATCTCAACACAACTCTTTCGTATTAACTCTTTGAACACTGCAGGTCCACGTTGTTTTTGCAGTTCAAAAAGTTTTAATAAGATAGCTTCTCCTTCTGATACCGACTGTTCGCCAAAGTTGTTTCGAAGGAAACTTCGGACACATTCCATTTCAGAATGCATGATTTTTCCATCGGCTTTTATAATGTAAGACGAAAGCACAAGCATTGAAAAGAGGAACGAATTACGCTCTTCTTCGAATGGATTGTGGTTAAATTGTGTATTAAAAGGCCCATTTTGGAATGGTCCTCTATAATTATTAAAATTATTTCCTTCGTTAGAAGCATTAAAACCATCGTCTAACAAAGTTCCAATACAATATCCTGCTATTGCGCCTAAAACGTTGCCGCCTGCTAGAATCCAGCCAAGTGCACCGCCAATCCATTTTCCTATTGCCATCTTTCTGTTCTATTGATTTGTATTTATACGTACTAAAATCGTACCAACTTGCTAAAAACCTATTGAGTTTTTAAGTTCAATGTACTTCTTAAACAGCCATAAATGACTGTCGTAAATAAAGTTTGTGAGTACTGAAAGTAGGTATAACCCAATGAATACAAGCAAGATGAAAGTAAAGCTACCTATGAAGAAAATCAATAAATCGCCATTCTTGTATTTCTCTTGAAATGCTTTTAATCTTGAACTCGATTTTGATATATATTCAGTAGTGGCAGCTGTGGTACTTGCTGCTAATACTGATACCTGTTGAGACTGATTATTCAGTTTTGTTTTTGCAGCTTGCAGCATTTCAGCAGTAGCCATTTTTAGGAATTTTACCTTTGCTGTTGGTCGAGTTTCTTCGGTTTTTGTATCCACTTCTCTAGCTTCTGAGAAGGGAATAACCGATCTGGCCTTTGTTCGGAAAGGCTTATCACCACCCAATTGGCAATTCAGCACACTACCACAATAGGGACAACGCACTTTTTGTAAGCCTTGACGTTCTGTTCTTGCTTTAAAAACATCGCCACATTTATTGCACCTTATTTTATATTCCATGATGGCGCAAAATTATAAAAAAACTTCCATTTGAAAAAGAAATCCTGTCATAAGGTTTGTAATATCTTATCGAATATGTTGCTTTGTTGTCCCTAAACTGATTTCATTTTACTTGTTTTTAATAATTTGAGAGAATGATTTTTTCTGCTTTAAGCCTTTAACTTCTTGTTCATTCGTATGTATTTATAATTGCAAAATGATAGTTTGATTAATTAAACAACTTTCGTTTATCTGCAACTTTTAAATAAATGTGTTCCTTTGGATAATAGGAAGTTATAAAAAGTGAGTGCTTGTAAATTATGGTAAGAGCAAAATAGCTTAGATATAGTTGTTTAATTGTAAGTAAATAAGTACCTTTGCACTCATAAAATAACACTTATGAATTGGTTAAAAGAATTATTTACTAATCAAGAAAGTGTAGCACACATTGTGTTACTCTATTCTTTAGTTATCTCGTTGGGTGTTTATCTTGGAAAAATAAAGATAGGTGGAATTTCCCTCGGTGTAACGTTTATTCTCTTTGTTGGTATTTTAGCAGGACATTTTGGGCTCACAGGACCAATATCAACGCTGACAATTTTGCAAGACTTTGGTCTTATTCTGTTTGTATTCATGATAGGTATGCAGGTAGGTCCAGGCTTTTTCGAAACTTTTGGAAAAGGCGGACTAAAGTTAAATATGCTTGCTTGTCTTACTATTTTGCTGAATATCGGAGTAATGTTTGCTTGTTACTACATCTTCTTCGATACCAGCGATCAGAAAAACCTGCCCATGATGGTAGGAACTATGTATGGAGCCGTAACAAATACTCCTGGTCTTGGTGCGGCTAAAGAAGCTGTACTTAATGTTTTTGCCGATAAACAGAACTTCGATATTGCTTCAGGTTATGCTTGTGCTTATCCGTTGGGAGTTGTGGGAATAATTGGCGCAACGTTGGCTATACGCTTTATTTGCAAAGTTGACATGGATAAAGAAAACGAGCAATTATCTGAAGCAGAAGCTGAAAATCCAAATGCAAAACCACACACAATGTATTTGCGCATTGAGAACTCAATTATCAGTGGACGTACTTTGGAGGAAATAATCAACTTCATAAATCGTGATGTTGTTTGTACGCGTTTAATGCACGAAGGTGTTATATCGCTTCCTTCAAACGATACAGTTTTGAGTCTTGGCGACGAAATAAGTGTTGTTTGTGCAGAGGCTGACGCTGAAGCTATTTCTGCATTTATAGGTCCACAAATTGAGGTAGATTGGCACGAAGAAAAGCAGCCACAACAAATGATCAGCCGTCGTATAATTGTTACAAATAGCTCTATGAGTGGTAAGACTTTGAGTAAGTTGCACTTCCGTTCAGTATATGGTGTAAATGTAACACGTATCAGTCGTCAAGGCATTGAATTGTTTGCAAGTAATAATCACCATTTCCAAGTAGGCGATAGAATTATGGTTGTAGGTTTTGAAGAGAATGTACAGCGTGTTGCAGAGTTAATGGGTAATTCAGAAAAACGTTTGTACGCACCAAATATTGCAACCATCTTTATCGGAATTGTGGTCGGTATCCTTTTCGGAAGTTTGCCAGTTGCAATTCCAGGTATGCCAGTTCCTTTGAAATTAGGATTGGCAGGTGGACCTTTAATTATAGCTATCTTTCTTGGACGTTTTGGTCATCACGTAAAACTTGTAACTTATACCACCACATCGGCTAATATGATGTTGCGCGAAATAGGTTTAGCATTATTCCTTGCATCAGTTGGAATCAAAGCAGGTGCAGGTTTCTGGGAAACTGTAGCAGAGGGCGATGGTTTGAAATACGTGTTAACAGGTTTCTTAATCACCATTATTCCAATCCTTATTGTGGGAACAATTGCACGCATGAAATATAAGTTCAATTATTTCACCATTATGGGTGCAGTCGCAGGTGCATATACCGACCCACCAGCATTAGCTTATGCAAACTCAGTTTGTAATACTGAAGCACCAGCGTTAGGTTATTCTACGGTTTATCCGTTGAGTATGTTCCTAAGAATACTTGCAGCGCAATTGATAATTCTATTCTGCTGCGGAGTTTAGTAAATAATTGCTTTTAAGCTTTATAATACATCTACAAAGGTGTGCCGAATTTCTTTTTCGGCACACCTTTTTTATATTCGAGCATTGAAAATAATAACTAAGTTGTGTTACAAGAAGGCTCTTTTTTATCTAACACATATCTTTACGTTAATAAGAAATAGTTTTTCTTCTTTGAGTTTCTCAAAATAGAAAGATAAGTTTTTAGATAATAAATAAAGGGTAGAAAATTTATAATTAAATTCCATCGAATTTATAATAATAATCCATCAAGTTTATTATTATAATTTTTAATTTTATAATTATAATTTCGATAGAATAAAATTACAATATTTGAATTCAAAATATTTACCGAGCAGCAATAGTTCTTTATGAATGATAATAACCATTGAGCACGATTCAAAAGTATAACAAAATCTATATTTTCTCTCACTATTCCATTGATAAACACTCCCCAAAACTAAATTCTATTCATGAAAGAAAATAAAATAACGTATAAGAAAACAGAAACTATACACAATAAACACTTTTTTTTCTTTCTTAGGGAAATAAAATATCATGTTGATTGCTTTCCTAAAAAATATATATATCTTTGCCTTATCTTTAGAGAAAATAAGTTGCATCATAGTATAAATTAAGCTAGAGTTTTAGATTATATATCAAGATTATAATATTATTAATGGAGTTATTAAAAGATATCTTCATAACACTGAAAGATTAGACAAATTTGATATCAAATAAGATTGTCAATTAAAATTATATATAGATTTTAATAAGTAGGAGGGGTAACTTTTCTCTACTATTAAAAATTAAGAAAGTATGGGTACATTTAATGAAATCTTGAACAACCCTTTCGTTAACAAAGGAACAGCCTTTAGTATGGCTGAGCGTGAGAAATTAAATCTCGTAGGATTACTCCCTCCGGTTGTGCAGACACTTGAGGAACAGATAGAAAGAACATATCTGGAATATCAGAAAAAGGTAAATAATCTAGAGAAACGTGTATATTTGATGACACTTTTCAATACCAACCGCACTCTGTTTTATGCACTTATGGCGCAACACATCGAGGAGTTCATGCCGATTGTTTATGATCCGGTTGTTGCAGATGCTATTCGACAATACGACGAATTATTCATGAAGCCACAGGATGCAGGATTCCTCTCTATTGACCATCCTGAAGATATTGAGAAATCATTGCGCAATGCTTCAGAAGGAAGAGATATAAAACTCATTGTGGTTACTGATGCCGAGGCCATATTAGGTATAGGAGACTGGGGTGTAAATGGTGTTGCTATTGCCATTGGAAAACTAATGGTTTATACTGCAGCGGCTGGTATTAACCCTAATGAGGTATTGCCATTAGTACTTGATGTGGGAACTGATAATAAACAGTTGCTCGACAATCCTCTTTATTTAGGCAATCGTCATGAACGCGTCCGTGGTAAAAAATATCATGAATTTGTAGACAAGTTTGTTGAAACAGCAGAACGTCTCTTTCCGAACTTATACCTTCATTGGGAGGATTTTGGTCGCCCTAATGCAGCTGCCATTCTCGAACGCTACCAAAATAAGATTACAACATTCAATGATGATATACAGGGAACAGGTATAGTTGCTTTGGCGGGTATTCTCGGCGCACTGAATATCTCAAAACAGAAATTTACTAACCAATGTGTGATGGTGTTTGGTGCAGGAACAGCAGGCGCAGGTATTGCACATCAGATTTACGAAGAGTTCATGCAACAAGGACTATCTTCTGATGAGGCAAAGCAACATATTTATTTAGTAGATAAGCAGGGATTACTCACTGATGACATGACTGATTTGACAGAAGGACAGCAGTTCTTTGCACGCTCGACAAGTGATTTACAGGTGCCTCAACCTACTTTACTTGCAGCAGTTCGTGCTATTCGGCCTACCATATTAATAGGAACTTCTACATGTCCAGGAGCATTTACAGAAGAAATTGTGAAGGAAATGGCTGCACATACAGAACGTCCTATTATCTTCCCACTATCAAATCCAACAGAACTTGCAGAAGCAAAGGCTTCTAATTTGATAGAATGGACCGACGGACGTGCGCTTGTCGCTACTGGTATACCAAGCTCACCTGTCAATTATAAAGGAGTAACTTACACTATCGGACAGGCAAATAACGCTCTAATGTATCCTGGCTTAGGACTAGGTGTGATAGCTTCTACTGCAAAATTAGTAGATCAATCACTATTATCAGCTGCAGCGCATGCATTAGGCGGAATTGTGAATGCATCACAACCTGGTGCAGCAGTACTCCCTCCTGTGAACAAAATAACTTCTTTTTCACAACATCTTGCGGAGGTGGTAGCACAATATGCTATTGATCATCAAAATACAAGAGAGAATATTACTGATGCACGTGCTGCTGTTGAGCGTATAAAATGGTATCCTAGTTATGAATAGTCGGGATATACAAGTGATATTATATTGCTAAATATTGCTGTCCGGTAAAACTTAAATTGAATAGAAATCCTTTCGGAATTGCCTTTTTTAGGTAATTCTGCATTTTTTGAAATTCAAGCTCCCCCCTAATTAGTCGTCCCTTGAAAACTATCTCGTTAGGAAATTCATGCTATTTGAATAGTTTTGGCAATAATGATAGTTTTATTTAAGGTGTCTATTTATCTTCTAAATAGTTATCTGATAATAATAAAAGCCCCGAAATATGTTTCGGGGCTTTTATTATATTTTTAAAAAACTATCTTTTTGCGTTAGCAGTCCATATTTTTCCATCCATAGTATAAAGAATGTTCAATGTAGAAGCGTTGATTCTAATAAATGTTACACCTTCTTTAAAATCAATGTTGACTAAAGTGTGATCACCTTCTTTTTTGAATTTAACTCCTTTAAGATTAGGAATTCCATCTGAGAATCTAAAATAGTAACTGCCTCCTGCTTTAACAACAGTTACAGAACCATTATCAGCAGCTTTATGTACGTTTCCATCTAAATAAGTGATTCTACCTTTGTATGTTCCTACAAAAATATCGTTATCTGCTGGGTCATCATTCTTACTACAAGAAACAAAAGAAATAGCTACTATGAATAGAGAAATTATAGTGACTAATTTGAGATTTCTTTTCATACTTTTAAAATTTAAAATGATTGATTAAATGTTTGGCTCTATTACTTTTTAGCCATTTTCTTCAAAGCTTCCAATTTTTTTTCTAATAAATCAATTAGGTCTTCAGATTTATCATCTGACTCTGATAAAAGCTTGTCTACCTTCTCTTCTAAAGAACTTTCAACTTCTAATGATTTATCACGCATATTTTTGGTAAGGTGTTCTAATTGTTCCTTTAATTCATCAACCTTATCGCTTATAGTATCTTTAATTTTTTTACGAGTGTTTTCTCCTTTATCAATGGCAAATAGAACACCTAATCCTATTCCTATTGTTGTTCCTACTGTTAATCCGCATAATGTGTTTGTTAATTTCGACATAATTTTCTGTTTTTATTTGTTTTTACTATATTATTTACAAAGATATAAAATAAAAATGAGAAAAGCAATTTTTTTGTCATTTTTTTTACAAACAAAAACGGAAATATTTTTATAAGATATACATTCAATGCTTTCTTATATCGAACTCTGGTTCTTTATAATATAATATGTTTAAACAGAACTTTTTTCCTACATTTCTTTTATTATTACTTTTTATGTAAAGTGATGTAAAAGGCGTATAGAGCGTTTCAACCATCGTAAATGTGTAATATGTGGGATATTATAAACTATACGACGATAAAAAATCAATCTTGTTCTGTTTGTTTGTTATATTTGATTTTATTATTTTCTGTTACTATAAGTTAGCCAATATTTGCAAAAAAATGGGCTATTATACCGCAGTGTGATATTTTTTTCCTAAATTTGCACACTGTAATGCCTATGCGCATTATGATTTTTTTGAACAAGAAAGAAGAAAGAAAAAGTATAGAAATGGCAAAGAAAATTCAGTTTAGTCTCATTTATAGAGATATGTGGCAGAGTTCTGGTAAGTTTCAGCCACGCAAGGACCAATTGGTTCGCATAGCTCCAGTATTCGTCGAGATGGGTTGTTTTGCTCGTGTAGAAACCAATGGTGGTGCATTCGAGCAAGTTAATCTGCTTGCAGGCGAAAATCCAAATGAGTCTGTTCGCGCATATACGAAAATATTACACGATGCAGGCATACAAACACACATGCTTGATCGTGGTTTGAACGCATTGCGTATGTATCCTGTTCCTGATGATGTACGTGCCTTAATGTATAAAGTAAAGCATGCACAGGGAGTAGATATTCCTCGTATCTTTGATGGTCTGAACGATATTCGTAATATTGCACCTTCTATAAAGTGGGCAAAAGAAGCTGGTATGATTCCACAAGCTGCGCTTTGTATAACTAATTCGCCTGTTCACACTTTGGAATACTATTGTGAACTTGCTGATAAAGAAATAGAAGCTGGTGCTGAAGAAATCTGTTTGAAAGATATGGCAGGTATCGGACAACCTGCCTTCCTTGGTCAACTTACAAAAATGATTAAGGATAAACACCCTGAAATCATTATCGAATACCACGGACATTCTGGTCCAGGTTTGTCAATGGCGTCAATGCTTGAAGTTGCAAAGAATGGTGCAGATATTCTTGATGTTGCGATTGAGCCATTATCATGGGGTATGGTACACCCAGACCTTATCTCTGTTCAGAGTATGCTGAAGAATGCAGGGTTTGATGTGCCTGAAATAAACATGGATGCTTACATGAAGGCACGTGCTATGACACAAGAATTCATCGATGAATGGTTGGGTTACTTCATCAATCCGAAGAACAAAATTAGCAGTTCTTTGCTCCTCGGTTGTGGTCTTCCAGGTGGTATGATGGGCTCTATGATGGCCGACCTCGGTGGTATTCACGCAACTATCAATAATCTTCGTAAGAAGAAAGGCAAAGCAGAACTTTCTTTGGACGATATGTTGGTGAAACTTTTCGACGAAGTTGCTTATGTTTGGCCACGTGTAGGTTATCCTCCATTGGTAACTCCATTCTCTCAATATACTAAGAATATAGCCTTGATGAACCTTCTTACTATCGAACAAGGTAAGGGTCGTTTCGTTATGATGGACGATTCTATGTGGGGTATGATTCTTGGAAAGAGCGGTAAGGTGCCAGGTAAGATTGCTGACGAAATTATTGCACTTGCTAAAGAAAAAGGTCTTGAATTTACAGAAGCAGATCCACATACTTTATTGCCTAATGCATTGGACGATTTCCGTAAGGAAATGGACGAAAATGGTTGGGAGTACGGACAAGACGATGAAGAACTCTTCGAACTTGCTATGCACCCAGAACAATATCGCAACTATAAGAGCGGTCAGGCTAAAAAGAACTTCTTGGCTGATTTACAGAAGGCGAAAGATGCTAAACTTGGTGATAAGGTTAGCATAGAAGAAGCTACAGCATTTAAACATGCAAAGGCTGATGCTATTGTTTCTCCTGTTAAGGGACAAATATTCTGGGAATTCCAAGGAGATGGAGAAGCTGCTCCTGCAGTTGAACCATTCATTGGTAAGGAATATAAAGAAGGAGAAAAGTTCTGCTATATCTTGGCTCCATGGGGCGAATTCGTAGAAATTCCTGCTGCATTGGGTGGTAAGTTAGTAGAAATAAATGCAAAGCAAGGCTCTAAAATCAATAAGGGTGATGTAATTGCATACATTCAACGCGACGAAAAATAAGAGTTTTAGCTGAATAAGATAACTACGATTCATTCACGAATTATAAAGCTTAAAAGCTTTCATGGTCTGTGAATGAATCGTTTTTTCTTTTATATGAGTTGGGAAATAGCATTGTTGACGGGAACAAACAGAGGCTTATAAAGAGCTAAGTTTTCTGCTTTTGTTGTTTTAGAGTATGGATTTACGCAGTCGGTTAGCAAAAAGAATATACAGAGAAGAGGTTAAACAGCTTGCTTCTATGGCTCAGTCTTCTTTCAACGACCGTGAGTTTGACGAGTTCTTTCAACTCTTATACGATGAAGAAACTAGAGTTTCAGAGAATGTTGCATGGATAATGAGTTGTTTTAATAAAGATGGACGGAAACGTTTGATTAATAAAAAGCATCTCATAATTGCAGAAGTAATGAACACTTCAAGTACTACAAAAGCACGTTTGTTACTTACAACTCTTTTAAGACAGCCCTTTTCGAAAGAAGAAATAACCACACCATTTCTGGATTTCTGTCTTGATAACATTACAAATATAGCTCAACCAGTAGCCATTAAGTCGCTTAGCATTTATGTTTCTTACCAGCAATGCAGGTTCTTCCCAGAGCTTTTGCAAGAGTTAGAAGCAATATTGCACACTTACGATGGTATTCCTCTTTCGCCAGGAATGAAATGTGCACGAACAAAAGTATTACAAGCGATAAAGAAAAGTAAGAAAAAATCAATACAACAATGAACTTTCAAGCCATTATAGATAAGTTTTATCCCGAAGAAAACGAACTTAAAAAGATATTGCTCGTACATAGTCGGAGTGTTGCGAATAAGGCTTTGGCAATAATAGACCAGCATTCAGAACTACAATTAGATAGACAATTTGTAGAAGAAGCGGCTATGCTTCACGACATTGGAATATTTCAGTGTAATGCTCAAGGTATTCAATGCTTTGGCAAAGCACCTTATGTTTGTCATGGAAGAATAGGAGCAGATTTATTAAGAGCTGAAGGTTATCCACAACATGCACGTGTTTGTGAACGTCATACTGGTGCTGGACTTACTAAAAAAGAGATAGTAGAACAAGGAATTCCTCTCCCAGAACAAGACTTTTTGCCCGAAACAGAAGAGGAAATACTGATTTGCTATGCAGACAAGTTCTTCTCTAAGACTCATTTAGATGTGGAAAAAACTTTCGAACAAGCTGTAAAGAGTTTGGAAAAATTTGGTAATGAAGGGGTAGAAAGGTTCTCTGCTTGGCACAATCGATTTGTTCCTATAAAACGTTAAAATCAAGAAATAACTCCAATTTATCCCAATATTTGCTTAATTTTGCGAGTTATTAAGGTAATGAAAGTAAAGTTTCTCATATTCGTTTTCTCGTTTGTCATCGCATTTGCAGTGGCAACTCCTTTCGTATCTTCTTTATTTTCACCTTTCATTAGTGTTGTTAGCAATGCTAATACGGCCTACGTACAACGAACAAAGCCTGTAAAAAACCATAAAGATACAGTGAAAACGGAAGTCGATACTACGCAGATGGACTCTTTGCAGCTTGCTATTTACAAGCACAATAAGGCCATCGACGATTCTATTCACATTGATAGTGTTATGAAATCAAGGTCGAATGGAATAGAATCTCCCGTAACTTATTCTGCTGAAGACTCACTTGTCTATGATGCAAAGACTCGTGTTGCTCATCTTTATGGCTCTGCAAAGATGAATTATCAGAACATGAAGCTGAGCAGTGATAAGGTTTACATGAACATAGATAGCAATCTTGTGCGTGCAAATGGAACTACCGACTCAACAGAAGAAAACGGAATTAAAGGTAAACCACAGTTTTCTCTTGGTGGACAAGAATACAGTAGTGACTCGATGGCATTCAATTTCAAATCGAAAAAGGGAATGATTAAGGGCATTTATACCCAACAAGAGGAAGGTTACATAACAGGAGAAAAAGCGAAACGTGATTCTTCGGGCGTTGTTTACTTGCAGCATGGCCGATATACAACTTGCGATAAGGCACATCCTGATTTCTATATTGCATTGTCGCGTGCAAAGGTTCGTCCCGGCAAAGATGTTGTTTTCGGACCTGCTTATCTTGTTGTTGCAGATGTTCCGCTACCATTAGCTATTCCTTATGGCTTCTTCCCATTTTCTAAAAAATATTCCAGCGGACTCATCATGCCAAGTTATGGTGAAGAAAGCGAACGTGGTTTCTATCTTCGAGATGGTGGTTATTACTTTGCCATTAACGATAAATGGGATTTAAAACTATTGGGAGAAATCTATACTCTTGGCTCTTGGGGAGTCAGTGCTGCAAGCAATTACCGCAAGCGTTATAGATATTCGGGTTCATTCCTCTTTAGTTTCCAGAAAACAAAGACGGGCGATAAGGGACTACCTGACTATGTTGCGGAAAAGAGTTTCAAGCTTCAATGGAATCATCAGCAGGACGCTAAGGCCAATCCAAATAGCACTTTGTCGGCCAGTGTAAACTTTGCCAGCTCAAGTTATGAACGCAATAACTTAAACAGTATGTATAATCCGCAGACTCTTACTCAGTCTACGCGTACATCATCTGTAAGCTGGTCAAGACAATTTCCAAGCATAGGACTTTCTATTAGTACAACTGTCAATCTTTCACAGAGTATGCGCGATTCAACTCTCAGTTTGACATTACCCGACCTTAATATTAGTCTTAGCCGTCTGTATCCGTTCAAACGCAAAAAAGCTGCGGGTAAAGAGCGTTGGTATGAGAAGATTTCTATGAGCTATACTGGTCAGTTGTCGAATTCAATTACATCAAATGAGAATCGCATTTTAAAGGCTAACTTTGCAAAAGAGTGGCGACATGGTTTCCAACACAATATTCCAGTGCAGGGTAATTTCACGCTGTTCAACTACATAAACCTTAATCCTTCGTTCAATTTTACAGACCGAATGTACACCAATAAGATTATGCGTAGTTGGGATAACGTTAAGTCTGAGGAACGACGCGATACCTTAACGGGCTTCTATAACATCTATAACTGGTCGCTAAACCTTAGTGCCAGCACGAAATTATATGGATTTTGGGTTCCAAATAAGAAGATATTTGGCAATAAGATACAAGCTATTCGCCACGTAATCACCCCGCAAGTAAACTTTTCTTACTCGCCTAACTTTGGAACAAAACGCTATGGATACTACGATAGTTATCAATATACCGACGCAAATGGCGACGTAAAGCTTGTACCATACTCTCCGTTCCAAGAAGGCATGTATGGTGTGCCTGGCAGTAGTAAGACGCAGATGATAACATGGGACGTTGGTAACAACATCGAAATGAAGATACGAAGCGACAAAGACTCTACGGGATATAAGAAACTCAGTATTATTGATGAGTTGGGAGCATCAATGTCGTACAATGCAGCTGCCGATTTCCACAAATGGAGCGACCTTAGTGTGCGTCTCAGATTGAAATGGTGGAAGAACTATACTTTCTCTATGAATGCACAATTTGCTACATACGCTTATGAATTAGATGCAAACGGAACCCCTTATGTTGGTAATCATACCGAGTGGGGATATGGTCGTTTGCCTCGCTTCCAAGGTATGTCGCAAAACTTCTCGTTCACTCTTACACCAGAAAAGATTAAGAAATGGTTTGGAGGAGGTAAGGAAAAAGAAGATAAAAATACTCAAACTGATGACGAAGGACCAGATCCAAATGTGGAATCGAATATGGACGACACGATGGAACGAGGCAAACACGCAGCTAAAAAGCGTGGAGGTAGTATCGCAGAAACCGACTCTGAAGGTTATATGCGCTTTAATATGCCATGGTCTTTAACCTTCGGTTATGGTATAACAATGCGCGAAAACCAACAAGGACGATTTAATAAGAAGACCATGCGCTATCCTTATAAGTTCTCGCAGACATTAAACGTAAGTGGTAATATCCGCATTAGCGATGGTTGGAATATTAACTTTGCAAGTGGATACGACTTTGATAATCATGCTTTAAGTATGACAACGGCAAGTCTTTCGCGCGATTTGCACTGCTTTAATATGAGTGCTTCTATCGTATTAGCACCTTACACATCGTACAACTTTACTTTCCGTTGTAATGCAGCAACACTTACCGATGCACTGAAATACGACAAACGAAGCGGCATAACGCAGGCTGTTCAGTGGTATTAATCTCTCTTTCCTTAACCCAAAACGTAGTTGTCTTAAAATAGATAATGGGGTAGGAAAGAACAATAAAATCACTCTTCTTTTGTAAAGAAAATATCAACAGAAAACGATAGAATTGCTTTCGTTTTGCAATAGTGCCTGTTTTGCATCGCAAAACAGGCACTATTGCGTTCTCAAACAGGCTCTTTTGCAATGCAAAAGTGCCTGTTTTGTAATGCGTTGAATATGAGGTTGTTATTCGATTGAACTAAGAATAATAAATTTTTACGTTTCTCTCTCCCATTATTAGTACGTTTACTAAGATTTATTGGTTTCTTTTTAAGGTAGCAGTAAAGACTTCTTGGTCTTATTATCGTTTAGTTTTCATTCTCTTTGTTTACTACTATACTTTTATAATAAAAGCCCCTACATCAACGATGCAGAGGCTTCTTATTATTGGTAAACTACTATTATATGCTGTTTACATGTGTCAAATATTCTTACACATTGCTGATAAGATAAGCAATATAGCCTACGTACGTAGCACTAAGAATCAGTCCTTCCCAACGTTGGATAACATATTTGGTGAACGAGAAGAACCAAATCATAATCATAGAGATTACCAACATCGACAAGTCGGTGATGGTAATGCCTTGCAGTTGCATAGGGCAAATAACACCAGTAACACCTAAGATGCCAAGAACATTGAATACATTAGAACCTAAAACGTTACCAATAGCAATACCACTATTGCCTTTTCGGGCTGAAACAACACTTGTAGCAAGTTCAGGAAGCGATGTTCCACCCGCTACAACAGTTAGACCAACGACAGCTTCGGATACTCCTAACGATGTTGCAAACTTTGAAGCGCCTTCAACAAACAGTGTACTGCCACCGATAAGGCATGCTAAACCAACAATAATCCATACCACAGACATGGTAGAACTCATCTTTGGAACAACTTCTAATGCCTTTTCTGCAAGCTCATTCTCCTTTTCTAACTCTTGCTTTTCTAATTTAGCACCTTTCAAAGTCATGTACATGAAGGTGATAAAGAGAAAGGTTAATATAACAGCATCGATGCGGCCAATCTTTCCATCAAAGCACATCATCATCAAAATAACCGATGCTACGAGGGCAAATGGAATATCTTTCATTACAGTAGAGCGCAAAATAGCCATTGGAGCAATGGTTGCGGCAGCACCAACAATCAGTAATGTGTTGAAGATATTCGAACCAACAACGTTTCCGACAGCCAAGTCGGGAGTACCTTTGAGTGCTGAAATCAAGCTAACACAAAACTCTGGCATACTGGTTCCCATAGCTACGATGGTGAGACCAATAACAATTTGTGGAATTTTCATGCGCTCTGCAACTGCTACCGAGCCTTCAGTGAGTCGGTCAGCACCCCATAATACGATGGCAATTCCTAAGATAATGAAAATAAGATTCAATAACATATATGTTTAATATTAATTTTATAATGTTTTAAAAACAATTTTTTGTTCTATTCGTTGGTGGCTTGTATTTGCTTAATATTCTCTTTTTCGCCTACTACCCATAGTATGTCGCCTATGGTTAAAGCATGCGAAGGATTGATGAGCGTAATATGTGTTTGCCCTTCATCTACACCTACTACCATGCAATCGTACTCGTCACGTATGCCACTATCCTTTAACGATTTCCCTATAAACGGACTCTTCTCCGATAAAACAATCTGTCGTAAAATCATTTCGCGCTTCTCTATATCGTTGTCTTCGGGACGAATTTCGCTTCGAATAGCTGCTGAGATAGCTGCCAACTGCTGGTCGTTACCAATGACTTGTATCTTGTCGCCAGGAAAAACAATGGTATTACCACGCGGAATATTCAGTCTTTGAGAGCCACGGAGAATGCTGCTGACGTGCGTACCGAAACGATTGCGAAGCTTTAGTTGGTATAATGTCTTACCAGTCCATTGCGAATCTTCTGGAATATCGAATTCACCGATGTGGATATCTCTATCTAATAGGTGTCCTTCAAACAGCGGTTTTCTGCTTCCGCGTACCTGTGCCGCTATCTCACGGCTACGAAGGTTCTGTATAAAGAGGCGTTCTAAGCGTATGCTACGTTGTTTCATGCCACGAGACATAATCATTAGCGTTAGGATACCAATTGCAATAACTATCATAAGCGCATTTGTGAAGCGTGTGAGATAGTTGCATATGTAGAAAATGAAGGCAAGTGCCACCACCATTCTTACGAGAATGGTAAATACAAGAGGCAGGCGATTCATGCGATTTCGCGTCCAAAGGGTTTTAAACTCTTCAGAATGGTTCTTCTTCATTACGAAAGCGCGTAGGAAAGGAGCTATAAACAAGATAGTAAGGAATCCGCATACCGCATTGCCTGCCCAGTGATTGCCTGTTAATTCTACCGAGAAGTTGCGCATAATAGGCAGAACAAGCGAGAACATAATAGCAATGGTGGCTGCAGAAAGAATTCCGTAGACGACAGTATTAGCCACTATCGCTTTGATAAGTGTGCGCCATAGGTTGTCAGACGATAGGTTTTGCGGCGTACCTACATCTATATGAGATACGCGACGTACCCATTGCTTGGGCATATGGCGTAGTAAAAAGTTGTACGTAGGCTCAGCACCACGTATCATATAGGGGGTAAGGAAGGTTGTTATTACCGAAACGGCAACTACAACAGGGTAGAGAAACTTACTAATAACGCCCAAAGACAATCCTAAAGTGGCGATAATGAAAGCAAATTCGCCCACTTGCGCCATTGAAAAGCCGCATCGAAGAGCATTTTTAAGCGACTGTCCGCCAAACATATAGCCCATTGTGCCAAACACAGCCTGACCTACAAGGATGGTAATAACAAGGATTAGGATTGGCACAGCATAGGTTACAAGAATCTTAGGGTCTACTAACATACCCACAGATACAAAGAATACGGCGCCAAAGAGGTTCTTTATGGGTTCTACAACCTTGATAATCTTCTCTGCTTCGATAGTTTCAGCCAATATACTGCCCATTACAAACGAGCCAAAAGCGGCACTGAAACCAACCTTTGTAGAAATAACTGCCATGAGAAAACAAAGTCCTAACGAAACAATCAAAAGGGTTTCGCTATTGAGTATACCACGTACCTTGCGCAAAAGCGATGGAATAGCAAACAAACCGATAACAAACCACAAGATAAGAAAGAAACCTATCATGAGCACACTCTCTATTAGCTGTCCGCCATCTGGACTGTTTCCGCTGGCAATGGCACTCAACATTACCATCATAACGATGGCGAGAATGTCTTCAAGAATAAGTACGCTCATCACAGTAGAGGCAAATGCCTGCTGAAGAAGGCCCATATCGGCAAATGCTTTATAGATAATTGCAGTTGAACTCATGGCTACCATACCTCCAAGGAATATGCAATCCATTTGTTTCCAGCCGAAAATGTTTCCTACAATAACGCCTAATGCCATCATAGAGAATACAATTGTGCAGGCGGCAATAATGGGGGAGGCTCCCATTTTCAATATTTTCTTGACCGAAAAGTCTAATCCTAATGAGAACAAAAGGAAGATAACACCAATATCTGCCCACGTTTTAATGTCTGTTTCATCAAGGACGCTCATAATGTAAGGCATGTGTGGTGAAACTAAAAAGCCTGCAACAATATAGCCGAGTACGAGCGGTTGTTTGAGTTTCTTAAATAATAAAGTAACGAAACCTGCCACCACAAGAATTAAGGCAAGGTCTTCTACAAGTACGGGGAGTTCTGACATAAGCAGCGTTATAAGTGTTTGAGTAGTTTTATTTTATGTGTTAGCATTAGTTGCAGCTGTGTTAATGTTCTTTTTAGCTACATATTTATATATTCAAAGCTGTCCTGACATGCTTTCGTAAATATGCTGAAACGTTTTTGCATCTATGCTAATATATTTTTATAGCTACGTTAAAATGTTTTCGCAGCTGCACTAATATAATTAAGGTGGAACGCATTCCCACTGTTGAAAATATGAACACCACAAACTGTTCTCTCCGTTTTTCGAGCTAATCGTAGCACCGAAATGTGGTGAGAGCAGACTTTGTAGTGTTCATCTTCGTATTTATGAACCGCCGAAAGTCGACAGACGAACTTCTAATTAGTCGTTATAACCAGCTGTAAGGCGACTTATGTTGATGATAACCTGCATAGCTTTTTCCATCACTTGGATAGATACAAACTCGTAAGGTCCGTGGAAATTCACACCACCAGCAAAGATATTAGGGCATGGAAGTCCTTTAAAGCTGAGCTGCGCACCATCGGTACCACCACGAATAGGCTGTACTAATGGTGTAACTTCGGCTTCTTGCATGGCTTTGACAACGAGGTCAATAACATGAATGTTTGGATCTATCTTCTCTTTCATGTTGTAATATTGGTCGTTCATCTTTATTTCAACCGTGCCTTCACCATACTTTTCGTTCATCGCTTTTACGCAATTCTCCATCACTTTCTTGCGATTTTCGAACTTATCTCGGTCGTGGTCGCGAATAATATAGTTAAGCTTAGCTTCTTCACAACGACTTTCAACACCGATTAAGTGGTAGAATCCTTCGTAACCTTCTGTTGTTTCAGGAGTCTCATTTTTAGGTAACATCGCATTAAACTCCATTGCCAAGAGGCTAGCATTTACCATTCTGTTTTTCGCATAGCCTGGGTGAACGCTCAACCCTTTGATATAAATCTTTGCACCAGCAGCATTAAAGTTCTCGTATTCCAGCTGTCCAATGTCGCCACCGTCCATGGTATACGCCCATTCGCAGCCGAATTTCTCTACGTCGAAGTGGTGAGCGCCTCGTCCAATCTCCTCATCTGGATTGAAACCTACACGGATTTTGCCGTGTTCAATCTCTGGATGGTCGCGCAAATAGCACATCGCCTGTACTATTTCTGCTATACCTGCCTTATCATCGGCACCAAGTAGGGTAGTGCCATCGGTAACAATAAGGTCCTCTCCTTTGTGTTCGAGAAGCTCAGGGAACTGCTTTGGTGATGATACCATATTTTCGTTGAGCTGAATATCGCTGCCATCGTAGTTCTTAACGATGCGCGCTTTGATGTTTGCACCGCTTGCATCGAGTGCAGTATCGTAGTGAGCGATGAATCCAATAGTAGGAACTTCTTTTGTTGTAGTAGCTGGAAGTGTGGCATAAATGTAGCCCTTTTCGTCCATTTCTACTTCTTTTAGTCCCTCGCGCTCAAGTTCTTCCTTTAAATACTTAGCGAAAACGAGTTGTTTCGCAGTACTGGGCACAGTCTCAGATTCGTCTGCTGACTGTGTGTCAAACTTGGTATAGTTAATAAATCTTTCTGCTATTTCCATGTTCTTATTTGTTTTTACTAATCTATTAGATGCAAAGATAGTTAAAAACAGAATGATATCAAAACTTGTAAGGTGGTTTTTTATGATTGTTATGTTTTTTCTATGTTTTGATAAATAAAAGATATTCTCATCATAAAAATGCGTAGAAAATAGTTCCAAATTAGAAAGAATTAAGTCTTGATACATTGTTGTTTAAGTTTAATTTCGTATCTTTGCAGTCTAAAAATTTATGCGTAGCGTGAAAATTAAGGAAGTTATTGATGCCCTTGAGAAGTTTGCGCCTCTGCCCTTACAGGAAAGTTACGATAATGCTGGCCTGCAAGTTGGATTGACAGGGGCGGAAGTGTCAGGGGCTTTATTGTGCCTTGACGTAACTGAAAAGATAGTGGACGAGGCTATAAAACTTGGCTGCAATCTGATAGTAGCGCACCATCCGCTTATCTTTGGTAAGCTTGCCCAAATATCAGACACAAACTATGTGCAACGAACTGTGATAAAAGCGATTAAGAATGATATCGTTGTTGTAGCTATGCATACTAATATAGATGCTGCAACGGGAGGTGTAAACTTCAAGATTGCCGAGCGAATGAGACTTCAAAATGTTCGTTTCTTTGGAAAGTTGCAGTCGGTCAGAACTGATGAAGGGGAAGTTTTTGGAGGTTCGGGAGTGCTTGGTGAGTTTGCAGAACCATTGGCAGCCGATGACTTTGTACTTCTTTTAAAGCGTCAGTTTGAGGTAGTATGTGTGCAAGCCAACCAACTTTTGCGTCGTCCTATAAAGCGAGTGGCACTCTGTGGAGGGGCTGGATCGTTTCTGTTGAAGGATGCAATAGATCAGGGAGCTGATGCTTTCGTTACAGGCGAAATGCACTATCACGACTTTTTCGGGTATGAACAGCAAATACAGATATGCTCAATTGGACACTATCAGAGTGAACAATTTACGACTGAAGTGTTCAAAGAAATTATTGAAAAGCAGTGCTCGGGCGTGAAATGTCACATTGCGCAAACAAATACAAACCCTATTATATATATATAATAAGGTGTAAAAAGAAACAAGAAAGAAAAATAAACGCAAAATAGAAATATAACAATGGCAAAGAAAGACCCTAAAGACTTATCAGTAGAAGACAAGTTGAAGCATCTTTATCAGTTGCAAACAACACTTTCGGCAATCGATGAAAAGCGTGCATTACGTGGCGAATTGCCACTCGAAGTGCGTGATTTGGAAGACGAGATTGCTGGTTTGAACACACGTATCGACAAGATACGATATGAAATTGACGATTTCCATCATGCCATCATACAACGCAAAGGAGATATTGAACGTGCAAAAGCAAGCTTGGAACGCTATAATCAACAGTTAGAACAAGTGGCTAACAACCGCGAATACGACATGTTGACTAAGGAAATAGAGTTCCAAACATTAGAAATAGAGCTTTGCAAGAAGAAGATGGACGAGGCGCAGGCTAAGATTCAGGAACGTCAAGACAATCTTGCTAATACAGAAGCGGTGTTGGATGATCGTCATAAGGCGCTTGAAGAGAAGCGTGCAGAGCTCGATGAAATCATGCAAGAAACACGAGACGAGGAAGATGATTTGAAGGAAAAGGCTGGAGAACTCGAAACAAAGATTGAAACAGGTTTGCTCCGCAGTTTCAAGCGTATTCGCAAAGGTGCGCGCAATGGTCTTGGTATCGTGTATGTACAACGTGATGCGTGTGGTGGTTGCTTTAATAAAATCCCACCTCAGCGTCAGTTAGATATTAAGATACACAAGAAAATCATCGTGTGTGAATATTGTGGACGTATTCTTATCGACCCTGAATTAGCTGGCGTGAAACTACAAGCATTAGAAGAAAAGCCTAAGAAAAAGCGTACAACTCGTAAGAAAAAAGAGGAAACGGCTGAATAAAAGTAGGTACACCTTATCTTATAATAACAAGAAAATAGCTCCATTGGTATTGTTGTTTTTACAATACTAATGGAGTTTTTTTATTCAACTGAATGTTTTGTTGCTTGTAGGTAGCATATTATACGTGTCTTATCTTGAACTATGAGCCTGATTTTAGCACTCACCTAACATTTGATTGATGGTAGTTGTGCATTTGAATAACATAATAAATAGTTCTTCTATGTCGCTGTTATATTATCTGTAAATTATATTTTGTACATGCAATATTTGCTGTATAGGAGCGATTTATTTATGCTTTTATCATGTGTTGAAGATGCAATAAGATGTGAAATATACAATAAGTTATGCTCAAAATTCAGGTATAGATAATGCATAAAAATGCTCTTGATTTATGCAGAAAAGGCTATTGAATAATAATACCTATGCTCTCACTTTGTAATAGTGCCTGTTTTGCATTGCAAAACAGGCACTATTACACGATAAAACAGCCTCTTTTGTAATGTAAAACAATGGGTTTTACAAAATGCTGGTAGTCAGCGTGTTATCTATTTGTCGTGTTGGTATGTTGTACTTGTATATTTTTACTATTTTATGCATATAATTATGTAGTACTAAAAAGGGAAAATACGTCAATTAAGGGGGTAGGTTATAGTTCTTTGTAATTGGGAATTGATGGAATAAAAGTGTATGTTTGGTGTTCATAATCCATCTTGCAGATGTAAGTATCTAAGCCGTTCGACACGATGAGATAATCAACGTGGAGTAGGAGATTATAAACTGATATTTGGTCGAAAACCTTCTGTGTGAGCTGAATATGTGGCGCCTTGTATTCTATTATCATTCGTGGGCGCAGATAGTTGTCATATAAAACGCTGTCTGCACGGATAACTTTGTCGCCAACCGAAAGCGATATCTCATTGGCAAGTAAGCTCATTGGATAATCTTTGTGGTTAATAAGGTAATTAATAAAGTGCTGCCTAACCCACTCTTCGGGTGTTATTACAAGATATTTTCGTCGCAAAATATCAAAGATTTTGCGGCGCCCATTCTCTTCTTTCACCTTTATATTATAGGGTGGGAGGTTTAATTGTAGCATTGTTGTCTGTCTTTTTTCTGATTTGAGAGAACATTTAAAGCCCTGCAATATTTTGTTTTCTCTTTTTTATCAACTAACTTTGCAGGCGAAAGTATATTGCTTCGAAGTTACCTATGGGAACTATTTGAGTGCAAATTCAATACAAATATAGATAAATTTTCTGAGAGTGCGAGCCTAATTATATGGAAATTAGGGGATGAACACAGCAGAAATAACAATAAAGTAATAGATGTCAGCAAAACAAGGAACAACATTTCAGGACATAATGAAAGACCTGAAAGCACGGAAGTTCTCTCCTATTTATATATTGATGGGCGAGGAATCTTATTATATCGACCAAATAACAAATTACATTGCAGAGAATGTGCTGACGCCTGCAGAACAGGATTTTAATCTGAATGTGTGCTTTGGATCAGATGTTTCTGCAGTGCAGGTTACTGATATGGCTAAGCGTTTCCCGATGATGGCAGAATATCAAGTTGTAATTGTAAAGGAAGCGCAAAACATTCGCTCGCTCGATGCATTGGAGAAATATTTAAAAAATCCAGCCAAGACCACGATTCTTGTTTGGTGTCATAAGAACGGAAAGATTGACGCAAGAAAGAAAGTGATAGCTATGGCAGACTCTATTGGAGTGGTATTCGAAAGTAAAAAAATAAGAGAATACCAACTTGCAGGTTTTATGCAAAATTATTTGGCAACGAAAAAAATCATGATTGAGCCAAAAGCAGCCCAGATGATAGCTGACCATATCGGAACTGATCTAAATCGTCTGACATCGGAACTCGATAAGGTCACACTATCATTGCCTGAAAACGATAAAAGAATTACACCGGAAATTGTTGAGAAAGAGGTTGGAGTAAGTAAGGATTTTAACACTTTCGAATTGCGCGATTCTATCGTAAACCGCAATGTTTTTAAGGCGAATCAAATTGTAAATTATTTTGATAAGAATCCGAAGGCTGGTTCGCTCTATTCTTTCTTGCCTTTACTCTTCTCTTATTTTCAGAATCTAATGATAGTTTTCTATTCGCCAAACAATAAAACAGAAAATGATATAGTTCAGGTATTGGAATTAAGAAGCAGCTGGGGAGCGAAAGAATACTATACTGGAATGAGAAATTACACAGCTCGAAAGACGATGGATATCATTGCTAAGATCAGAGAAGTAGATGCTAAAAGCAAAGGATTAGATAACCCAAGCACTGGGGCAGGGGATTTAATGAAAGAACTAATCTTTTTCATTTTGCATTAAAAAGACATATATTTGGTGCTAAAAATAGAACTAAATGCGTCCATTTTAGGGGATATAAGACCTTAAAATGGACGTTTTCAGTAGAAATAATGCCTGAAAATGTCTCTTTTTCATACTTTTTAGAGCTAGAATGAATAACTTATTTTATCTGCTTTTTTCGCGTAATAGCTTGGTAAAACGTTATTTACGTGTTTTTAACTCCTCTGTAGTTGGCTTATTTAAAAACAACCTTAACTTCGCTTCGAAATATGTAAATTACGCTAATTTTGGCCCTTTTTTAAAACCAAAGATTTATAATTAGATTTTATTAACGTTTAGATTGTTGAATAGTATATTTACTTTTAAAAACTAAACACGTATTATTTGTATTTTAATACTGATTGTTTTTAGATATAAAAGTGCACATATTGTTTTACATTTGTAATTATAAAACTAAATCATAGCATTTCATTTTGTAAACGTTTAAATATTCATGGCACAGCAAACGAACTAAAACGACAGATAATCAGTTATTTATAAGATTGCATTAACATAAGTGCGACAAAAAAAGGAGATTTCTATTGCAAATCAAATAATTTTCTGTATAAAAGCAGTAAGGTGACTATAAGGACATGTTAAAAGCCAGTATTATAAGGCAAAATGCTATTTTAAAGCTTAAAGTTTAAGTATTATCGTTTATTTATATTTCTAAATGTAAATTGCTATTGCACGTGCTTTAAGTCTTTTGGTTTGTGTTTTTAAATATCAAAACACGAAATTTAAAAAGCAAAACTCCTTGTTATTTATTTGGTTTTATGAATTATTTGTTTTACCTTTGTAAAATCATTAAAAACTGGTCTAAGAGCCATTAAATAGCACAAACAGGTTATGAAAGATAGAATAAAACGCTTAATGGAGAGTCAACACATGACCCAACAAACATTTGCAGACTTCATCGGAATTTCGTCTGCTTCGCTTAGTAGTATCTTTAATGGGAGAACAAAACCGACATTAAATACAGTTGAAGCTATAAAAGGAAAATTTCCGACTCTTAGTCTCGATTGGATCATGTATGGAGTAGAGCCAATGTTCAAAGAGAAGGTATCTGAATTACAAAATCCAGATGTATCAAACGTATTACCTCCTAATTTAAATCTCTTCGATGAAGTACCATCTGCTCCCCTCACTTTTACGGTAGATGAACGCAGAATTGATGAAAATTCAGCATTAACACCCAAGGATATAGTTAAAACGGAGGTGAAATATATTGACAAACCACAGCGTAATATTACTGAAATTCGTATTTTTTTTGATGACCAAACTTGGGAGACATTTGTCCCTAAAAAATGATTTTTCTCCCAAAAAATTAACATTTTATTTTTGTATAATATAGTAAGATCGATATCCTTTAGTCTCCATGCTGATTTTAAAATCTCTTGGAGACTTCTTTATTTCCATTGTATTAAGATGGTCTTATCACTATATGGTAATTAGCGTAATATGCCTTATCAGTCTATTTCATATCCTCCTCACTTGTGAATAAATATCTATTTTAATACGTATAATAATACAGCAGCACGTGTTTGAACTTCTTTTTCTTTTAACTTATTATATAGTAACAGTTCATTTCCTTTATGCGAATATTCTTCTTTTATTTTGTGAACCTCGTTTCTTATATGTTTTAAAGTAGTTCTTTTTATATGATGGTGGTCCATTTTTCTATCTATGAGTTCTTGTTTTTAAGTAAAATAATTGCGAATCTCAATTTTTAGTTTTGTTTTCTTCCATCTATTCTTTATTTACAGAATTTAATTTGTTTGCTAAAAGCGAGATTGATTGTGCTTCGCTGCAATATTTTTTGTGTATCTTTGCAGTAATATTTTCTATTATATCATCATGAAACAGAAGTTTATACTCGACCTAAAGGTTGTATCTGCAGAACGTTTGAATGCGAAAAATGTGTTGATTAAACTCACTCACGATAATAAACTGCCTGCTATGTTGCCCGGTCAGTTTGTTGAAATTAAGGTTGATGGTTCATCTACAACCTATTTACGTCGCCCTATTTCTATAAACTTTGTTGATAAGGAACGTAATGAATTGTGGTTACTTGTTGCAGAAGTGGGTGATGGTACACGTACTATAGCAGCTGTAAAACCAGGTGATGTGCTTAACTGTGTATTTCCCTTGGGTAATAGCTTCACCTATCCAGCTTCGTCTTCCGATAGTCTTTTGCTTATAGGTGGTGGCGTTGGAGTTGCTCCTTTGCTATATTTTGGTATGCTTTGCAAAGAACGTGGCATTTCAGTAACCTTCTTATTAGGTGCGCGTACAGCTTCCGATTTATTGGAATTAGATGAGTTTAAGAAATATGGTGAAGTCTTTATTACTACCGAAGATGGCTCTATGGGCGAGCAAGGATACGTTACGAATCATTCCATATTGCAAAAATGCCGTTTTGAACAGATTTCTACCTGTGGTCCTAAGCCTATGATGGTGTCAGTTGCAAAGTATGCGCAGGCTGCTAATATTCGCTGCGAGGCTTCTTTAGAGAATCTTATGGCATGCGGATTAGGTGCCTGTCTTTGTTGTGTTGAGAAGACTACAGAAGGTAATCTATGCGTTTGTACTGAGGGACCAGTGTTCGATATTAAACAGTTACTATGGTAATTATTGGTCCTGATGGCATTTGATGATGTTCAAATATAATGTAATAGTGAATTAAAAAAACAATCAAAAGCGATGGCAGATTTAAGTGTTAAGATAAGCAACCTACAACTAAAGAATCCTGTAATGACCGCTAGTGGAACCTTTGGTTATGGTATTGAGTTTCAAGATTTCGTTCCGTTAGATCAGATTGGTGGTATTATCGTGAAGGGAACTACCCTAAAACCTCGTGAGGGAAACGACTATCCCCGTATGGTGGAGACGCCTATGGGTATGCTTAATTGCGTGGGACTTCAAAATAAAGGTGTGGATTATTTCATAGAACACATTTATCCAGAAGTTAGTAAGATAGATACGAACATCATAGTGAACGTCAGTGGTGACTCTCCTGAGACCTATGCAGAAGCCGCAGAGAGACTAAATGATCTTGAATATATTCCAGCTATTGAGCTGAATATATCTTGTCCTAATGTGAAAAAGGGAGGAATGGCGTTTGGTGTAACCTGTTCCGGAGCTTCAACTGTGGTTCGCGAAGTACGTAAACATTACCATAAGACTCTTATTGTTAAGCTTTCGCCTAACGTAACCGATGTTGCAAGCATTGCTCGTTCGTGCGAAGACGAAGGTGCTGATGCAGTTTCGCTCATCAACACACTTATGGGTATGTCTATTGATATTGAGAAACGCGCTCATCGCCTATGTATTCGCACTGGCGGACTCAGTGGCCCAGCAGTTAAACCAGTAGCTCTTCGCATGGTTTACGATGTTGCTCATGCTGTTAAAATACCTGTTATAGGACTTGGCGGTATATCTACGGCTGCTGATGCCATAGAGTTTTTGATGGCAGGTGCAACTGCAATACAGATTGGTACTGCTAATTTCGTTGACCCACAAGTTACGTTGAAGGTGCGCAATGGTATAAACGAATGGTTGGATAGCCATGGTTGCAAGTCGATAAATGAAATCATTGGATGTGTAGAATAGCCCTTGCTTCCTCTTAAAACTTTTGGTATTTAGAAAAGAATGATATCTTATTCGGGCAAAAATGATGTCATTTTCAAGTAAATATGACGTCATATTTTGGTGAATATGACGTCATATTTTTTATTCAGTCCAATCATATTGGTACTTCAAGCATATTAAAATGCCTTCATGGATTGGACTCATTATTGTTGCATAGCGAGCAATTAATCCTTAGCTTCAATTAAGTTTTCAACAAATTCGCTATAGTTTGGTGCTAAATATTCAATGCAATCTTCTGTAAATTCCCCTAAATCCATCAATAGCAACACAACCTCTTCTGTTTTTAAATCTATTGCAAAGTAGTTTCCTCCCCAATCAACTGCGAAAGGTAAGTAGTGCAATGGAACGTTTACTGAAGTCAATTTCGCATAGCTTTTCTCTATTTTCATTTCTCCTAAGTCATCGCTATAATACTTTACGGGGAGGTAAAAACTAATCTCATAACCATCTTCTTCATCCTCTGCGTCGCAGAAAAGCGCCTTGTCAGGTACTCCTCCGTTGAAGGTTAAGTATTGAGAAGCAAATTCTTTGGGTAATTTGTGCCCCGTTATACGTTCAAGATTAGCTATATCTTCTTGTACTATTGCTTGTGCTGTCTTTATAAACATAGTCTTTATATGTTCTATTTTGGTTGTATATAAATATTGTTTAATGTTGCTTCCTGCTTCAAAACAAACAGTTGTTATTACAATTCAAGTGTTTGCTCAAGATAATCCAAGCCTGTCATCTTAGCTTTTTTCATGTAATTGATAAGCCTTTCCGAGAAGAATAAGCCCACTGCGCGAACTTTCAAGATATCAAAATCGTATTTTTCTACAAGGGAAATGTGGCTTATTTCCGTAAATTTCTGTTCACGATTTTTATATTCTACGAACGAATTAAACTTTAAACGTTCCCTCGAAAAGGAATCTATAATGATGCTTTTCGTGTAATCTATCTGCTCAAGAGGAATGCAAGGGAATGCTAAAAGATAATAGTTTTTTGTTGTGGAGAACTCTGGAATGCTCACTTGAATTTCGGAATGTAAGTGCAATTTGAATTGTTCAAGCATTTTCTTTGTCTTTTCTGAAACTATAAAATCGAGCATTCCGAAGGAGTTGTCCGTCATGTTCGATATGAAATCAGTTTCTTTTACCCGCTTTTTAGTTTTATAATAAACTATCTGTCCCAACTTGGAAACGTCAATTATAGGAAAGTCTTCTATGCCAATGAACATTTTACCTTCCCACAAACACCTACAATACTCCATTAGATAATCCTTCTCTTCCACATTAGCAAAGGAATATTGCTGTTTCTTGAGTCGTATTTCTACTTGATTGGTAACACCATCTGATATTCCTGTTACAGAACTTTCTATTGATGGACGTACTCTGAAATATCTTTTGTTCTCTTCCATTTATCTACTATTGGCTTTACAGTTGTTGCTTAAAATAAAGGTTATGAATTCAGTGCTTGAGGACTAATATAGTATAAGATGCTATTCATTGGAATTGCATCAGTTAATGATCTCGTCCCAATAATGCGGACTATAAATTGTTACAGTCCTTTCCCCTTCATCTTCTTGAAATCCACTGAGGGCAATACCGATGCTATCGAATATAGTAAAACCATATTTCTGTATGCACGAAAAACTATCCTTTAGCTTATCAATTATATTTTCGTAGCAGAATAAATTGTAATCGTTGTAATACAATTCAACTTCTTTTTTTTCGATTACAGATATTTCCACCAATCTATTATATTCGAAAACTAAAGACAAATCGTCTGAATACAATTTTATAAGAAGACCTTTATCAACTTTCTCAAAGCCATTCTCTGCTTTACTCAAAATTTCTTCAAGAGAGCTTCCAAACTTGTATTCGCTCATTCCCTCGTAAGGTTTTATTACGTATTTCATCTTTCTTTATTCTCAAAACGTGGTAAAATCTATATCAGGATGCAAATATACTTAATGTTTTTTGTAAAACTATTATTTTGCTGTTTTATATTGTTTTTATTCCTAAAATAAAGGTTTGGTTTCAAAAGAAATACCATTTCTTTTTCTTCGCAGATATGCTGTATATGCTTGTTTTAGAAGTTTTACCTTATATAAAAAATTTGAGAGCGTTCAATCGAACGCTCTCAACCAACACAAAAACTAAACTAGACTTAACTAAAAGTTTTTCGCACTATTTTCACAAACGGCTACGAAATATGTTACAAATGTACGATTAAATAATTACAAAATAATACATTGTATGCAGAAAAATTACGTTTTGCCGTAAAATATCATACTCTTTTGGAGTTATTGACCAATAAAGCGTCTAATAATATCATTGCTGTCATTGATTCAACAATAGGTACTGCCCGTGGAAGAACACAAGGGTCGTGCCTTCCGCGTGGGTCTATTGTATGTTCGTTGCCTGCAATGTCAACTGTCTTTTGCTCCATCAGTAAAGTTGCTACTGGCTTAAAGGCAACTCTGAAGTATATATCTTCACCATTACTTATTCCGCCTTGTATACCTCCACTGTGGTTTGTTTGTATTGCAATATAGTCGTTTTCGTTTTCTTTTATTGTTGCAAAACCATCGTTTTGCTGGCTTCCTCTCCATGTACTTCCGTCAAAACCTTCACCGTACTCAAAGCCTTTTGCTGCATTTATGCTTAGCATTGCTGCGCCAAGTTGTGCATGTAGTTTGCCAAATTCGGGCTCTCCTAATCCTACTGGGCACCCTTTTACAACACAAGTGATAACTCCTCCGATGGTATCACCTTCACTCTTCACCTTCGCAATCAAGCTTTCCATTTCTTTTGCCTTTGCTTCGTCAGGACATCTCACAGCGTTTTTCTCTGTCAAAGACAGGTCGTATCTTCTGTAATCCCTTTCTAATGCAATGTTGCCTATCTGCGATGTATAGGCTTGAATGCTTATATTGTATTTCCGTAATACAAGTTTTGCCAATGCACCTGCTACAACTCTGGCCAGCGTAATGCGTGCTGAAGCTCGTCCTCCCCCTCGATAATCGCGTATGCCGTACTTTTTATAATAGGTGTAATCGGCATGCGATGGTCTGAAAAGGTCGCGAATCGCATCGTAATCCTTTGTCTGTTGGTTCTTGTTTTTAACGATAAAGCCAATCGGTGCACCTGTTGATTTGCCTTCAAATACACCGCTCAGCAATTCAACCTCGTCGGTTTCTTTTCTATCAGTGGTGATTTTGCTCTGCCCTGGTCGGCGTCTGTTCAGTTCGTTTTGAATGAATTCAAGGTCGATATCTATACCTGGTGGCATTCCATCTACTATACCGCCTATCGCAACACCATGGCTTTCGCCAAAGGTAGTCAATGTATACAGTGTGCCAATTATATTCGGCATATTGTTTTCCTTTCCTTATTCTTCTGTTACAGACGCCTTTGAGAGCGTATAGTTTTTAGAGATTAGTTATGGCAGCAGCAGCCTTCTCCACCGCCTTCTCCGTCACCATGGCAGCCACATTGGCCGTTTCCATTACCTTCTCCATCGCCGTGGCAACCGCAATTTCCACCACAATGATGGCTGTTAAGCTTTTCAAAGAACTCTTTAACCTCTTCTTCGCTTGCCTCACGGTTTTCAATAACGTGTCCTTTAAACCTTAGTTCCTTTCCTGCCAATGGGTGGTTAAGGTCCACTTTTACCTTGTCTTCCGTTATATCAATAACGCGAGCCATGAATCGTTGGCCTTCTTGGTTCTGCAAAGGAATCATTGCTCCGACGTAAACGTTACTGCTATCAAACTCTCCTTCTTGTGAGAAAACAGCCTTATCAAGGTCTAAAACGTTTTCCTCCATATAGTCGCCGTAAGCTTGTCCCTTTGCTAAATCAAAAGCAAAATCGTTACCTGCAACTGTTTCCATTGCTATTTTTTCAAACTCTGGCAGCGCCATATCACAGCCAGTGTAGAAAGTTAGGGGTCTGTTTTCTTCTGTTTTCTCTATTAATACTTCGTTTCCGTACTCAATACTATATAATTCGTAGCTTGCAGAAATGAATTTATGTGTTTTATTTTCCATTATTTTTATTTTGTAAATTTTGTTCCTTTGCAAAGATACTATTTATTTATGAGAAACTATCTAACTGCTTGTTGTTTTTTGATTGTACTATCTTTCTCACAGAAAAGAAGCTGTTGGATTGCTCATTAGTCTCACTTCTGGTTCTTATTGCATATACGAAAAGTAGGGTATTATTATGTAAATGTTTTTCAAATGCGCCTCGATGGCTTAACTGAATAGTTATCAACGTGTTATAATACCCATTGTTTTGCGTTACAAAAGAACCTGTTTTACACGGCAATAGTGCCTGTTTTGCGACGTAAAACAGGCACTATTGCAATACAAAACAATAATCATCGTTTTCTGTTTATGTTTTTCTTTACAAAAAGAAGCGGTTGAATAAGCAAATCATACTCATATTTTGATGTACAATTCTTTCACGTGTTTCATATTGCTTACTACGATAATATACTACTGAACCACTTTTATAATGAAGCTAAACAAAAAAAGGTCGCACCCTAAAGAGTGCGACCTTTACTATTTTAATATCAACTTTGATTATCCAAAGAAGTGCCACTCGCCCAAAAGGAACAATACTAAGTAGCTCAATACGATAGATATGATACCGCAAGTAAGACCTGCTTTCAACATATCTTTCTGCTCAATCAAACCTGTTGAGTAAGCAATAGCATTAGGAGGAGTAGAGATTGGCAAGCACATAGCGGTAGAAGCAGCAACTGCTATACCAATAAGCACGGTGCTGGTACCACCAATAATCTCAAGCTTATCGCCCATTGCACGGCAAACCACAGCCAAAATAGGCATCAAGAGGGCTGCTGTAGCAGTGTTTGAGATGAAGTTTGACAAGAAGTAACAAATAAGACCAGACACAAGGAGAATGATAATAGGACTCCAAGTGCCGAATGGGATGCTTTCAATGGCAACATCTGCCAAGCCAGAACCATTCATACCAAGACCCAAAGCAAAACCTCCGGCTACCATCCAGATAACACTCCAGTCGATTTGTTGTAGGTCTTTCGCTGTAATAACGCCTGTAATGGCGAAGATTCCCATTGGTATCATAGACACGGTGTTAGTGTTTATACCTGTTACCTCCTTTGGAATGATCCAAAGCAAGATGGTTACAATGAAGGTAGCAATTACTACATACATGCGCCAACCACGGTGTACTTCACCCGTAATCTGCAATTCAATAGTCTTATTAGTGAATGGGAAGAAGTAAAGAATTACCTTCCAGCAGATAAGAAGCAAGATAATTACAAGCGGAGCCATAACAAGCATCCATTGACCGAAGCTAATACCCAAGTTCAAACCTTCTGGGTCGTTCAAGAACTTCATGGCAATCATGTTAGGAGGTGTACCAATAGGTGTACCCATACCGCCTAAGTTGGCAGCCAATGGAATAGCCATGGTAAGTCCGATACGGCCTTTTCCATTTGCAGGAAGCGATGCAAACACTGGTGTTAAGAAGGTTAACATAAGCGCAGCAGTCGCTGTATTTGAGATAAACATAGAGAAAGTACCTGTTATGAAAAGGAAACCTAACAGCACATTCTCGCTCTTTTTACCGAAAGGACGTATCATATTCTTAGCTAACAGCGTGTCAAGGCCTGACTTTGAAGCTGCTATCGCAAGGATAAAGCCTGCCAAGAACAACATGATAATAGGGTCAGCGAACGAAGCCATAATATCTTTAGACTTCAATAGTTCACCTATTCCATCGCCTTTGAATGGTAAAAACGAGTTCTCTGATACTGTTACACACATGATTGTCATTATTGCTAATGACGTAGCCCAAGCTGGAATGCACTCAGTTAACCAAGAAAGCGTTGCAAAAACGAAGATAGCGATAATTCTTTGCTGAACAACAGTTAAACCTTCTATACCAAATACTGAGGTGGGAAGGTTCCAAACAATGGCTGTAACCAGCACAATTCCTAATAGCTGCCACACCTTCTTCCTCTCAATGTGCGTAGACAGCGTGTTTAAATTACTCTCTGACATGGTAAAATTTTACTTAATTAATTTTGATTGTTTATTATAGTTGTTTTAAATTGGGGACGAAATTACGAAAAAGTTTCTGTTCTTACAAAAATTCAAACATTTTTTGTAATTTTGCAGGAAATATTCTTTTGCTATGCGTAAATTTCAGGTTCTATACCTCTTATTATTAAGTCTGTGTTTCAGTTGTAGTAACAATCAGGTTAAAGAAGCAAAGACTAACGACCCAATAGACAGCACATTAGTGTTTAAGTATGCCGAGAACATCAAAATGGAACGTACTGATGACGGTATAAAAGTAATCCTTGCGAACCCTTGGAAAAAGGGTGAGACATTGCATACCTACTATTTAGTGGAAGATGCGGAGAAGGTAGAGAAGCCTGAGAATGGTACTCTTGTGCAAGTTCCGATTAGGAGAGGCGTGTTCTTTACGACTGCACACGCTAACTTAATGGAGATGTTAGGTGCACAAAAAGCTATTGCGGGTGTTGCTGATGGGAAGTATATGCTGATACCTGACGTGCAAAAACGCCTGAAGAGCAAAGAGATTGTTGATTGCGGAGATGGTATGAAGCCTAACATAGAGAAAATAATTGACCTTAAAACCGATGGTTTGCTGGTATCACCATTTGAAAATAGCGGTGGATATGGCAAGTTAGATGAAATAAAAATCCCTATTATTGAATGTGCAGAATATATGGAAACCTCTGCATTGGGACGTGCCGAATGGATGAAATTCTATGGTATTCTCTTCGGTTGTCAGCAGACTGCCGACTCATTATTTAAGGTTGTAGAGAAAGAATACCTTGCTTTGAAAGCCAAAGCAAAGACCGCTAAGCAAACACTTTCGGTTCTACCAGACCGCAAGACAGGCAGTGTGTGGTATATGCCAGGCGGCGAAAGCAGTGTAGGATTGCTTTATAAAGATGCAAATGGCAAGTATGCATTTGCTAATAATAAGAAAAGTGGAAGCCTGGCGCTACCTTTTGAGACTGTTTTAGATAAGGTAGGGCAAGCTGATTTCTGGATTTTTGGCTATTACGGCAACTTTAACAAGCAGCAACTCTTGGCCGAATACCCAGGTTACGCAGCACTGAAACCTTTCAAGACTGACGAGATTTACGGCTGTCAAATAGATAGAACGCCTTATTTCGAGGAGGTTAGCTGGCGTCCAGACTGGCTTTTGGCAGACTTAGTACAACTCTTTCACCCTGACTTGAGAACTACTTCGTTGCGTTATTATCATCGTTTATAAAACTGCAGCAACCTTTCTGACAATGAAAAAGAATACTTTCGCATTTGTCTTACTGCCTCTTGGCATTCTCTTTCTTTTCTTACTGAACCTCTATATTGGTTCGGTACGCATTCCGTTTAATGATGTTTTAGATATCTGCTTAGGTCGTTTTGATGGCAAAGAGAGTTGGCGCTTCATTGTTTTAGAGAACCGTTTGCCGCAAGCAATAACCGCAATGTTCTGCGGTGGAGCACTTGCTGTGAGCGGTTTAATGTTGCAAACCGCCTTCAGAAATCCATTAGCAGGGCCTGATGTCTTTGGTATCAACGCTGGGGCTGGCTTGGGTGTAGCCCTTGTTATGCTGCTTTTAGGTGGCAACGTGTCCACGGTTTTATTCTCCGTGTCGGGCTTTATGGCTGTTTTAGTTGCAGCTTTTACTGGTGCAATGGCAGTAACAGCATTGATTTTCTTTTTTTCTCTTCTTATCAGAAATAGTGTTTTACTACTCATTATAGGCATTATGGTGGGCTATATGTCGTCGTCTGTTGTGTCGCTACTCAATTTCTTTGCTACCGAAGAAGGCGTAAAAAGTTACATGATATGGGGCATGGGCAATTTCGGAGGAGTATCTATGGAGCACATTCCTATATTTGTTGGAATTGTGTGCTCAGGCATTTTCTGTTCCTTATTGCTGATGAAACCACTAAATGCTCTATTGCTTGGTCCGCAATATGCTGAAAGTTTGGGAATCAATACACGTAAAGTGCGCAACTATCTGCTTATTGTAACAGGACTATTGTCGGCTATAACCACTGCATTTTGTGGTCCTATTGGTTTCATTGGTCTGGCTGTTCCCCACATAGCGCGTTTATTATTGACCACCGACAACCATCGTTTATTGTTACCAGCTACTATTCTTAGCGGTGCACTGATAGCCCTTGTATGCAATCTTATTTGCTATTTGCCAGGCGAAGGTGGCATTATTCCGCTCAATGCCGTAACACCTTTAATAGGTGCACCCGTAGTAATCTATGTGCTTATAAAGTCGAAAGGTTAAGAAAACCCGTACAAAAAATAATCCAATTGCTTTTAGCAGTTGGATTATTTTTTGTAGCTTTGCAGCTAAAATCCATAGCGATAGCTATGCGGTTAATCTAATTTAATAAGAAATGAACACAACTAACTTATCACCATTCAAACGAACCATCGTAGGCGTACAGTTTCTTTTTGTGGCTTTTGGCGCTACTGTGCTTGTCCCGTTGCTCGTTGGGCTCGACCCTGCCACAGCTCTTTTCACGGCAGGTATCGGTACTTTCATCTTCCATTTTATTACTAAAGGCAAGGTACCTATCTTTCTTGGATCGTCGTTTGCCTTTATTGCGCCTATCATTATGGCTTCACAAAGATGGGGAATGCCAGGTACCTTGGCAGGTATTATTGGCGTTTCGCTGGTCTATTTCGTAATGTCTTTGCTGATTCGATTGCAAGGAAGAAAGTTCTTAAATAGACTTTTTCCACCTGTTGTGATAGGTCCTGTCATTATCTTAATTGGACTTTCTCTTTCTAGTTCGGCTGTTGATATGGCTAAAGATAATTGGCTTTTAGCTGGCGTATCGCTTGCTGTGGCTATCTTAGTGCTTACTTTGGGCAAAGGACTCATTAAGCTTGTGCCTGTGGTATGTGGCATTATAGCGGGCTATATCGTTGCTGTTTGCATAGGGAAAGTTGATTTTAAGGATGTAATAGCGGCACCTTGGTTTGCATTACCCCCTGCATTGTCCGACTTCCACATGCCGCAATTCGAGTTAAAGCCCTTCCTTTTCATGATACCTGTAGCCATTGCGCCCGTTATTGAGCATATTGGCGATGTTTATGTGGTAGGTGCTGTAGCACAAAAAGACTTTGTTAAGGATCCAGGACTGCACCGAACAATGCTTGGCGATGGTTTGGCTTGTCTTGTAGCGAGCCTATTTGGTGGTCCTCCCGTAACTACTTACAGCGAAGTTACAGGCGCTATGAGCATTACAAAAATCACTCAACCACAGGTAATTCGTATTTCTGCAGCTACAGCAATAGTCTTTTCGGTTATCGGAAAACTTAGCGCTCTGTTGCAAAGTATACCTACTGCCGTGCTCGGTGGTATTATGTTGCTGCTCTTTGGTACCATTGCTTCGGTTGGAATACAGAACCTTGTACAAAACAAAGTGAACCTAAACCACACCCGAAACACCATTATTATTTCGGTAACACTTACTATTGGTATTGGCGGAGCAGTCTTTAGCTATAAAGATTTTGCCATGAGCGGTATCGGTTTGGCGGCAATTGTAGGTGTTTTACTTAACTTAGTGCTTCCACATCCAAAGGAAGAAGAAACTGAAAAATAGTGCTTTTTAAAGCATTAGTTACTACCATTAAATACTAGACCGCGGGGACAACAGTGCTTTTATGCCGTTGTCCCCGTTTTTTGTTGGCTAAATGAGCAAGCCAAAATGTAAGTATTTCATCGTTTTACCAGTATTTCTGATTTTCCTTGAAATACTAAAAAATCTCATAGAAGGCTACTTTCATTTGTAAAGAAAAGCACAAGTTAATACTAATATGAATGGTTTTGCACTGCAATAGTGCCTGTTTTGCATCGCAAAATAGGCACTATTGCAGTGCAAAATAGGCTCTTTTGGAACGCAAAACAATGGGTGTTGCAAGGCGTTGATAGCAAGTTGGATAGATGATATGTGTGCTTATGAAAAATGTTTACACAATTCTTACCTCTTTTCGGTTTGTGAAAGAGAACGTGTTGGTGTGTTTTCTATTTTATCAGACAGTAGCTATTTACTTTTGTTTGGGATACATTGCCACCACATTTGCTCCCCTTATATGACGCTCAAAGTGTGAGATGAGTGCTTCTGAATACTGTTTATGCTTCACGTCTATAGGTTCTTCGTCCAACATGACAGCATCAATGCTCATATATTTTTTCATAAAGTCGGCAGCAGAACGCTGACTTATATAATTGGATTCTTCGATTGTAATAGGCACAACTTGATGGAACTGAATGGTGCGACCGCCTATATTGGCAAACATTTCGTTAGGAACATCGGGCAGCGGACACAGCATCAAGGCAGCAAAGAAGTCTGTGGAAGCATCGAACGACAGTTCTTCGCCGTCACTATCATTGTAGCTTAGTGTGTCGCCCAGTTGAAATTGGAAGTTATAATAGGTGTATTGCACTACATCGCGCAGTAGGCGTAGATACCAATAGTTGCTGTCTTTGCTTAAATCGGCATCGGTTACGTTCCAGTCGGGCGGCAAATACATAACATATTCGAAGTGTTCTATCACAAAGCCGTCGGTGTATTTGGTTTCGTCGAAAGTTATTTCTCCATTGTCCAACTGCTTATAATATTCTTGGTTGGGCACACGAATGGCTCCTGCACCCACTGTGCAAAGCGTCCAATACTTGCGTTGCTTGGTTGGTGGAATGCTAACAATGTCGATGGGAAAGCCTTCGCCATCGGTATCGTGTAGTACTGCGTCTATCTTACCGAAGCGTTCTTGCACGAAGTTTCTTAGGTCTGCGCGTTCCTCTGCGCTATAATAAGGTATTGGTTTATCCTCTTTGGCTTTCTTTTCCAACTGCATATACGATACGATATTGCCCAAAATGCGTTCTGGTTCGTCTGAAAAGAGGTAGACAACGCCAATATCTGTCTTGTCTTCCGTTTCAATATAAATGTAGTTTTGAGCCAACCATATATCCTTAATCAGAGAGAACGGCGTGGTAAGATAGCGTGCCCAAATGCCATCGACTGTGGTTATCGACACCGATATACCATCTTCATCAATGCGATAAGTATTCTCTCTTAATGCTTTGTATAGCTTTCTGTAGAAATAAAAATAATAAGCAAGAATACAGAAGAATACAAAAGGTATGCCTATTATGGCAAATCCTATGCTTTTCTGCACATAAATTAAAGGTAACATAAGCAGATAAAGCCATGACACTATCATTTTGAGTGGATGCTGAATCCATAGTCCGCCAACGGCACGAGTTATGAACCACCACATAGACTTGTCGCAATGACTCGCAACTGGTTCGGGATTATTGCGCACCAATAGTTTTAAAGCTTCATCTCTTGTGATATGCCTCATCGTGAAAACAACAAAAATAAGCTTGTTTCTAAACGTATAAAAGAACGCCTTCGATGTGAAAACGTTCTTTTACTATGCTGTTATTTAATTTTTAATGGGGGGATATTTCCTGAACCAACCGTCTATTCTTAAACGCATCACACCAAAGAAGGCTTCGGAAAATATACCTCCGCTCATCTTACTTGTGCCTTCTCGGCGATTTACAAAGATAACGGGCACTTCCTTAATCTTAAATCCTATCTTGTACGCCGTGTACTTCATTTCTATTTGGAAGGCATAGCCTTTGAAGCGAACTTCATCGAGTGGAATGGTTTCGAGCACCTTTCGACGATAGCAAACAAAGCCTGCCGTGGTGTCGTGAACATGGAAGCCTGTTACAAAACGTACATACTTACTGGCAAAATAGCTCATCAGGACACGTCCGATGGGCCAGTTTACCACATTCACTCCGCTTACATAACGTGAACCGACAGCAATATCGAAGCCCTCGTCGTGCGTAGCTGCATACAGTCGGGGCAGGTCGTTAGGGTCGTGACTGAAGTCTGCGTCCATCTCAAATATATAGTCATAGCCATGCTTCAATGCCCATTTGAAGCCACAAATATAAGCTGTTCCAAGTCCTAACTTGCCTGAACGTTCGATAATAAACAGACGGTCGGCAAACTCTTCTTTTATGAGCCGGTGTACAATCTGTGCGGTTCCGTCAGGACTTCCGTCGTCAATTACTAAGATATGAAAACACTTCTCCAAACCGAAAACAGCTCGGATAATATTCTCCATATTCTCTTTTTCGTTATATGTAGGGATGATTACTATACTATCGCTTGTCATACGCAAATATATTCTATAATGCAAAAGTAAGATAAATATCCGAATATCCCAAATGTTACAATCGGTTTGCTTATAAAAAGGTTGTTAAAAGGGAAAGCGTAAGCCCATTGTACGGGGAAAGACATCGCGGGGTTTTCTGACTCTGTTTTCAGACTTCTTGGCGGGTATGATGTCATGTTTAAACCGATATGATATCATCTTCTGAGAAATATGACGTCATATTTTTCACCACATCATATCATATTGAAACACAGAATATTACAGATGCGCTTTTTCTACTTGGAATATAGCCTGACAATGGCGTTGAGACTGGTGTGAAATTACCCTTAAAAACGAAGAGCCGACACGCTGTACGGCATGTCGGCTCTTGCTCTTTTTATGTGTTTTGCAAATGCAAAAATGTTCTTTTTTCTATTCGTCTTCGTCCTTAACTTCTGCTTCGTGTTCAGCAATGAGGGTCTGCTGGACTTCGTTAGGCACGAGTTCGTAGCTTGAGAACTTGGTGGTAAAACTTGCACGGCCACCTGTCAGCGAACTCAGAGAGATGCTGTAGCTTGCCAATTCCTTCAACGGAATCTTGGCTTGCAGCTTCTGGTAGCCCGCTTCGCTGTCCATTCCCAATATCATAGCACGGCGTCCTTGCAAGTCGCTCATTACGTCGCCCATATAATCGCCAGGCACATACACTTCCAAATCGTAGATAGGCTCAAGAATTTTAGGCCCCGCAATCTTGAAAGCATCAGAGAATGCGTGGCGCGCAGCAAGTGTAAACGAAAGTTCGTTAGAGTCTACTGGGTGCATCTTACCGTCGTAAACAACCACGCGCACGTCGCGGGCGTAGCTTCCGGTCAATGGTCCACGCTCCATACAGTCCATGATACCTTTCAGAATGGCTGGCATAAAGCGTGTGTCAATGGCTCCACCAACAACTGAATTGATGAATACGAGCTTACCGCCCCAAGGCAATGTCTTTTCTTCCTTACCCTTAATGTTCATCTTAAATTCTTGTCCGTTGAACTTATACATTGTTGGGTCTGGCATACCTTCAGCGTATGGTTCTACAATAAGGTGCACTTCACCGAACTGTCCTGCGCCACCGCTCTGCTTCTTGTGGCGATATTCAGCCTTTGCCTGCTTGGTAATGGTTTCACGGTAAGGTATGCGTGCTTCCTTGAATACGGTTTGAAGTTTCTCGTTGTTCTCCAAACGCCACTTCAAAGTGCGCAAGTGGAACTCGCCTTGTCCCTTTACAATGGTCTGACGCAACTCTTTGCTTTGTTCTACAAGCCATGTTGGATCTTCTTGACGCATCTTCAATAACGCTGCCATAAGCTTTTCAGTTTCTTGAGAATTAACTGATTCGATGGCACGCATGTACTTTGGATTTGGATATTTAATAAAGTCGAAGTGCTGTTCTACGCCCTTACCATTCAATGTATTGCCCGTCTTAACGTCTTTCAACTTCACTGTACAGCCAATATCGCCCGCATTAAGTTGGTCTACAGGAATACGGTTTGCGCCTGCACAAGCAAATAACTGGCCAATGCGTTCCTTTGAGCCTCTGTCTGCGTTGGTCAAGTCATCGCCCACTTTAATCGAACCACTCATAACTTTGAAGTAGCTTACTTCACCGATATGAGGCTCAACAGCGGTCTTAAAGAAATAAACTGATTCAGGACCATTAGAGTCTGGTGACACCTCTTCCCCACGTGTGTTATGTATCTTGTCCATTTCACTAACGAAAGGAACAACGTTACCTAAGAACTCCATTAAGCGGCGCACGCCCATATCTTTTCCTGCACAAACGCAGAATACTGGAAAAATGCTGCGAGCAACAAGGCCCTTACGAATACCTTCGCGCATTTCGTCTTCGGTAAGAGTTTCTGTCTCAAAGAACTTCTCCATCAATGTTTCGTCGTTCTCTGCGGCTGCTTCAACCAAAGTTTTGTGCAGTTCCATCGCCTTATCCATTTCCTCAGCAGGTATATCTTCAATGATAGGAGAACCTCCTTCTGCCTTCCAACTATACTTCTTCATCAATAGAACATCAATAATACTATTGAATCCAGCACCTGTCTTAGTTGGATATTGTATCTGAATGCACTTTGAACCATAGATTTCTTTCATGCTATTCATCACATTATCGAAGTCGCATTTATCAGAATCTAATTGATTGACTAAGAAGATTACAGGTTTCTTCAACTTTTCTGTATAACGGAAGTTGTTTTGTGTTCCTACTTCAGGGCCGTATTGTCCATTTATAAGGATTACGGCTTGGTCGGTAACATTCAATGCTGTTATCGCACCACCTACGAAGTCGTCGCTTCCTGGACAATCAATTATGTTTAACTTCTTATTGTTCCACTCAACATGAAAGACTGTAGAAAATACTGAGTAGCCATATTCTTGTTCTACTGGAAAGTAGTCGCAAACTGTGTTTTTAGCTTCCACTGTGCCGCGGCGCTTAATAATACCGGCACCAAATAACATACTTTCGGCAAGAGTAGTCTTGCCGCTACCCGCACTGCCAAGCAATGCAATGTTCTTAATTTCGTTTGTCTGATATACTCTCATAACCACAAAAGATTTAAAAAAAGGTTGTTCTAAAAGTCTACATACAGGCAGTAATCTGTTAGAAGTCCACCTTTAGGTTGTTAGTATTATTTTCTATGCTGAGCAATAAGCTGTGCCTACTACTACTGCCGTCTAAGTTAGACATTTTATTTTATACCTCCAAACAATTTGCAACAATTTATGAAAGTATTAAAAGAAATTACTACTTTTGCAAAGAAATAATTCTTCTTTAAGTTTACTACATTATATAATAGATGGCAGGACTTTACTTCCATATTCCTTTTTGCGCAAGCCGCTGTATTTATTGCGGCTTTTATTCCACTTTAACACCACGTGCAGAGAAAGCAACAACGATGGATTTGTATGTGGATGCGTTGTGTAAAGAAGTTGTAATGGAAAAGAAATATATCTTTGATGATAAGTCTGACGCTGCTGATCGACTTGAAACGATTTACTTTGGGGGAGGTACACCATCGCAATTAAATGCTTTCCATATTGAGAAGATATTCAGTTGTATTGCTGAAAACTATGCTGATAGAATAGCAAACTATGACGAAATGGAGATAACGTTTGAGTGTAATCCCGATGATGTAACCTCCGAATTTGCCGAAAATCTTAAACATTTGCCCATCAATCGCATATCTATGGGTGCTCAGACTTTCTCAGACGAGCGTTTAAAGTTTCTTCGTAGGCGTCATAAAGCTGCTGATGTGAAAACTGCTATAAGTCGTTTGCGTAACGCTGGGATAGAGAATATCTCCATAGACTTGATGTTTGGTTTCCCGAACGAAAGCTTAGATGAATGGAAACTTGATATAGATAAAGCCATTGCCTTAGATGTTGAACATCTTTCGGCTTACAGTTTAATGTATGAAGAAGGTACTCCTCTTTACCAACTCTTGCTAAAAGGTAAAGCGAAAGATATGGACGAGGAACTTTATCGTACGATGTACGACACGCTTATCGACCGCCTTGCTCTCGCCAACTACGAGCAATATGAAATCAGCAACTTTGCCAAGCTCGCCCATACCGCCATTTCTCCTTTCCGTTCGCGCCACAACAGTGCCTATTGGGCAAACAAACGCTATCTCGGCATAGGCGCATCGGCACACAGCTACAACCTTTCCACACGCCGTTGGAACATAGACAACCTGCAAGAATACATCAATGGCATTACAAACAACCGCCCCATCTACGAGGTGGAAACCATCGACGCCGACACACACTACGACGATATGGTAACAACAGCCCTGCGCACGAAGAGCGGTATCGACCTTACCGCATTGCCGTCGCCTTACAAAGAACACATAACAAAAGCCTCTGCTCCACTTATCTCACAAGGTCTGCTCGCCATAACCGACAACCATCTGCACCTTACACGCAACGGAATTTACGTCAGCGATTTCGTTATGAGCGAATTAATGTACGTTTAAAACCGCAGCAAACCATTTTTTTCATTACCTTTGCACATAGAACAAACAGAAACTTACATTTATGACAGAACAGGAATTTGAACAACTTTGGCAAGCCAACCGCCAACAACTGCTCGCAAACGACGAAGAATACCAACGCATAAGCAAAAGCTACACATCGTCGAGTTGGCTCGATTACCTTGTGTCTATTGGCGGATTCGTTATCTGCGAAAAGTTTATACAGGGCTTTAACCTTGGCAACGTATGGACATTCCTCCTTGCAGCACTCGGAATGGTCATCGTCTGGTACGGCTTCCGACTCATAAAAAGCAGACTAAGCAGCAACAAAACCCTCGAAGAAGTGGAACAACGCATAAAAGAACAATACAAATCTACTTTGCATTAGTGTCACTAAAATATTTTAAAACAAGCTTAAGGCAGGTTCTAAAAATCCAATAAAGATGGTTTTTAGAACCTGCCTTAATTATATTTTCAGATGTTTATAGGAGCCGCCAAATATCTTATCAACCTTTTAATTCTCTATGCAGACACTCAAAATTGTCTTATAAGACTTTTTTAATTCTCTTATAGGACAATTTTAATTCTCTTATAGGACAATTTTAATTCTCTTATAGGACAATTTTAATTCTCTTATA
>NZ_JABZSJ010000058.1:0-15414 GCF_015262605.1 Prevotella aurantiaca
GATTATTAGGTAGTTACAAGGATTTTAAGCACATTTTTGTCATATAGCCCAAAAATTTAGTAGTTCACCTTTATATATATAGTATATAACTAACCCTAACAATGAAGCTAAAAGATATCCATAAGATATTTTCCCTTCGTTTATAAGATTATTCTTTATTGGTATCTTTTTTAAGAATATACCTAATATAAAGCCAATGAAAATTAAAAGGACTATACTTGCTGATACTGCCAAAAGATACCAATATATATTAGACGAACTTAATATAGGTTCTAAAGCAAATAAAAGAATGAAAAATAGTATTCCTTTATTTATCCATTGCATTCTATTTAGTTTTTTATTTAATAGCTTCATCTTTTTCTATTTGATTAAGTTGAATAATTTATTATTCATTTGCAAAGATACATATTAATACTTTAGCAAATTACACATTAATACACAATGTTTTTAACGTCCTTTCTTTACCATTCTTTTTGAGAAATAGAAGAGTGGAAGGTAAACTAAAATAGCCGAAATAACACCTGCGATAGCATCTACAAGATAGTGAGCTTGAATATAAACTGTTGCACAACAAAGTAAAAAATAGAGCGGAGCAAGTATAGCAAGTAGTTTATAATTACGCGCATGTGCTATTAAGAACATACAAATAGTGCTAATTCCAACGTGAGAACTTGGAAAAGCTGCTGTAGGACGTTCGCCAGCTGCCTTGGCATCTTCTACTAAATGATAGAAAAAACCATCGGTATATCCAGGACTTGGCAAACAATCTTGATGAAAATTGAAGTAGTCGTGTATATTAGGAAATATTCCTGCTACTATCTTTTCCATTCCTACTGCTTTATAATAGAATGTAGGACCTGCTACAGGAATAAAGATAAAAATCACATAATAGATAAAAAACGATGCCAACATGATGAAAGCAACACGTTCGAATTCCTGATATCGACATATAAAATAGTAGAATACCGTTAATGCAATCATAGGATAATAGGCTGCATAACCCATATCGAATAACTCGCTGAAAATAGCATCGGGTAATTCTTTAGAGAACAATAGAGCTGGCTGGCAACCAAATATATTTTGTTCCCATTGTGCAAATAAATGGTCGAGATTAGGCAATAGTCTATTGAACTCGAAAGTATCAGGATACCACCATGCTAATAATCCAAGTTGTGCAGCTACTCTTGTAAGACGAGTAAAGCGACAAGGAAAGATGCGATATACTAACCATAATGCAACTGTCATAGCAATGATGCGCATTCGTCCGTAAATCATTGCTTCGAGTGCTTCTATTTTAGTGTAAAAAAACACTATTAGTATGAACGTGAATGCCATATAGGCTGCCGCAGCCCATTCTATTGCCATCAATCCTTTTAGAGGTTTTTTCTCTATTTGGAAGAGGTCGAGTATGAATTTTACCATTTTGTTTTTTATATCAGTTATCCTTTTTTTAAATCCAATTATTTTCTTTGTACCAATCCATTGTTTCTTTCACACCTCGTTCTAAGTCATATTCTGGACGATAACCAAGTTCGTCGATGGTTGGTTGTATATTACAACGCCAATTTCGTTGTTTTAATATTTGATATTTATCGTTGTTCAGTGGTGAAAGTTTACCAGTAACACGTCCAAAGATATCGCCAAAGAAAGTTACAATGCGTAAAAAGGCAATAGGAGCCTTTATTCTAATCCACCAGGGTTTACCCAATTCTGCATGGATAAGATTGCTGAAAGTGGTACTTTGATATACTTTTCCGTCGGTTAGGAAATATGCTCTTCCTGTTTTTCCCTTATCAATAGCCAGGAAAACAGCTTGAACAAGGTCTTTTACATATACAAATGTAATGTCTTGACGCTGAAAACCCACTGAGAAATCAGTATGTCCCTTTATCGATTTTGCCATAAGGAAATAATCTTTTTCCCTTGGTCCGTACACACCTGTAGGGCGAAGAATAACGTAAGGCAATGTCTTTCCGTTATAAGAACTATTTGCCAAAACCTTTTCAGCCTGTAGTTTACTCTCTCCATAAGCTGTATTTGGGCGTGGAGTATCGTTTTCCTCAATGTCTTTGTAGGGAAGTTGCTCGTGAATAGCACCATAAACGCTGAGACTTGAAACGAAAATAAAACGTTCAACAGGCATATTCAGCGATAAAATTGCATTTGCAAAATGCTGCGTTCCTTGTGTGTTTATGCGGAAAAAATCGTCTCTTTTCGTACATTTTGTAGCACCAGCTGCATGAACTATATAGTCGAAACAGAATGGACGCAACTGTTCTGTAAGTCGTTCTTCCGACGAAAAATCAAGTTCTATAAAGTGAATACGCTCGTCTTGCAAATATTTTCGCGACGAAGTAGCACGCATTGCCGCCCAAACTTCCATATCTTTGCGTAATGCTTCCTCAACGATGAACGAGCCTATAAAGCCCGAAGCCCCTGTTATTAATATTCTTTTTTTCATTAAAATATTGTGAAACGCTTGCAAAGATACGAACTTTTTTGTTACTTTGTAAATATAATCAAAGCGCAATTAACAATGGGAAAGGAAAAAAAGAATAAAAAGCGATTGACCAAAGTAGAACTTGCTGAAAAAATAACAGGTTTTTTCCAAACACAACCAAACGAAACCTTTAGTCTTAAGAAAATTTTTAAAGCCTTAAAATTAACTACCCACCCACTTAAAATGCTCGCCATCGATGTTATGGAAGAAATGGCATGGGACGATTATCTTGCAAAAGTGGGCGAACATGCTTATATGCTTAATACTAAAGGACAGGTTCAAGAAGGTGTATTTATTAGGAAATCGAATGGTAAAAACTCTTTCCTTCCCGATGATGGCGGAACTCCAGTTTTTATATCAGAACGCAACTCTATGTCGGCACTAAATGGCGACAAAGTTAAAGTACAAATCTTTGCGCGTCGTCGTAATCATATCAAAGAAGCTATGGTTATCGAAATTCTGCAAAGAAAGAAAGAAACTTTTGTAGGACGTTTACAAGTAGAACCAGAAATAGGTTTCCTCATCACACAAGAAAATCTATTTGTTCACGATATTCTTATCCCAAAGAAAGCGTTAAATGGTGGAAAAACTGACGATAGAGCTGTTGTGAAAATAACAAAATGGCCCGATGCCGATCATAAAAATCTTGTAGGAGAAGTAGTAGATATTCTGGGACAAGCTGGTGATAATGATGTAGAAATGAATACAATCCTTGCACAATATGGCTTGCCTTATAAGTATCCAAAGAAAGTAGAAGAAGCGGCAGAAAAGATAAATGCCGAAATTACACCGCAAGATATTGCAGAACGTGAAGACTTCCGAGATATTTGGACTTGTACTATTGACCCTAAAGATGCAAAAGATTTCGACGATGCACTTTCTATTCGTAAATTAGATAGCGGATTATGGGAGATTGGTGTACATATTGCCGATGTTTCTCACTATGTAAAAGAAGGAGATATAATTGATAAAGAGGCTCAAAAACGTGCAACATCAGTTTATCTTGTAGATAGAACTATTCCAATGTTGCCAGAACGTCTCTGCAATTTTGTTTGTTCTCTCCGCCCAGATGAAGAAAAGTTAGCGTATAGTGCCATCTTCCAATTAGACGATAACGCAGAAGTAAAGCATTTCCACATAGCACATACGGTGATTAAAAGTAATCGCCGTTATGCTTATGAAGAAGTACAACAGTTATTAGAAGATAATGGTGTCGTAGATGGAACTGGAGAACCAGCTCCCGCACCAGGAAAAGAAGGCTATAAAGGTGAAAATGCTGAAAGTCTTATTATGCTCGATACTTTAGCAAAAAGGTTGCGTACAGAACGTATAAAGAAAGGTAGTGTAAAATTCGATTCAGAAGAACTACATTTTGATATAGATGAGCATGGAAAACCTATTAGCTGCTATTTCAAACGTTCGAAAGATGCCAATAAACTTATAGAAGAGTTTATGTTGCTTGCCAATAAATATGTTGCAGAACATATAGGAAAGGTAGTACGTGGTAAGAAAGCAAAGACATTGCCTTATCGTGTTCATGACAATCCCGACCCACAGAAATTTGAAAATCTGCGACAGTTCTCTGCAAAGTTTGGTTATAAACTGAAATCTGCAGGTACTAAAGGTGCAACAGCACGTGCATTAAATTCCTTAATGGACGAAGTAGAAGGCAAAAGCGAACAAAAAGTTATTCAAACTATTGCCTTACGTGCTATGATGAAGGCAAAATATACCACCCATAATATTGGACACTTCGGACTCGCTTTTGATTATTACACTCATTTTACATCGCCAATTCGTCGTTATCCTGATATAATGGTGCATCGTTTACTAACACGATATGAAGAAGGAGGACGTTCGGCTAACCAAGACCATATAGAAGAACTTTGCGAACACAGTTCGGACATGGAACAAGTGGCACAAAATGCTGAGCGCGATTCCATTAAATATAAAATGGTTGAATTTATGGGCGATCATCTTGGCGAATGTTACGATGCCCACATTAGTGGAATTCAAAGCTATGGTATATATGCAGAAATTGACGAAAACCATTGCGAAGGCATGATACCAATGCGTGATTTGGACGACGATTATTATGATTTTGACGAGAAAAATTATTGTCTTGTTGGTCGACGCCATCATCATAAATATCAGTTGGGAGATCCTATAAGAATTCAAGTTGCAAATGCAAACTTAGAACGGAAACAACTCGACTTCACTTTAGCTACCGACAAGCAGGATAAGGTAACACCTAAAACACTTCAGAATGTAAAATCGGGCAAACAGACAAAGTCGAGAAAACGTCGCAAATAAAAAATATTCATGATGATAAAACGATTTGGAATAGCTATCGTTAGTTTGCTCATAGCACTTACTATACAGGCACAAGAACAGCAATATCTTCGACTGAAAGGCTACTACCGCGTCTATCAGTCTACCAATTTTATGCTTAGCTATTTCATTGATGGTATGGTAGAAATGTATGTCCCTCTCGATACTACTGCCAAGAAAGCAACCTTCGTAGACCGAAAGTTTCTTGGCGAACGCCGACGAAAAGCCAAACAAGCTAATGGAGATGAAACATTTGTTCGCATAAACATGCCAGCTTTAGAATCGGTACCACTCATCGAGAGCATTAAAAGCGACGAATATTCTACTCGAAACAATGGCGATATTTATCGGTGGGCTGACAAATGCGGTACAATTTCAAGGCATAAGTTTCCTAATCAAAAAATAGCAACTACTGGAATAACCATTAACATGGATAATTTGATGGGACAAGAAAACCATGAAATTGAAATGAACCAACTAAAAATGTATGGTATCATAGCACGTATGACGCAATTTGATGAACAAGAAACTTACGTAGAACATGCAGGAACCTATACATTAAAAGATTTATATTCGGCGCGTAAACACCAAACTTTTATGGCACGATATCGTGGAGAAGACGTAGACGAACAAATAGATGTATGGTCTGACTTGTTTATCACCGACCGTACAATAATATCGGAAAAGGAAATGAAGTGTATAAAGAAAGAAAAAAATCGTACATTTACCTTCAGTATTCCTTCTTCAGTGCCACAATTAGACGATAATATCGTGCAGGCATGGGCACAAATGGTGGAATATTAGTTCCTAAAAAAATCTCTCTTTTCATATTGAAAATAGGGGAGGAGAATTGTGCATTTTTTAGCAGTAATAATAAAATCCAAAAATTATAATTATAAATTTTATTTTTGTAATTATAAATTTTGGATTTTATTATTATAAATTTCTAATTTTATAATAATAATTTTTCAAACACCTTTTTATATCGAATTTATTGCAAAAATAAAGGGCGAATTTTACTCGCCCTTTCAATTAAAAATATTTGATTTTAAAGATTATTCTAATCGTATTGAACCATCTTCCGCCACTTTTAATTTCAACTTCTTGGGTGTCTCAGACTTATTCCGCGTTTTATTAAAACTTGGTGAGCTTTGTTTCTTCTTACCATTATTAGGAACAGTCTGTTTGGTTTTATGTTGGTCAGCAATACGAACTTGCTTGGGTTTTAACGGTGTTTTCTTTTGTGTTATGGCTTTGTTTTGCACTATTTTTGTAGATGAATGTTTATATGGTTCTGACCATTCAGTAACCTTATAGATATAGTTGTATGGATATGAAGTGTCTTTTACGCGATGCCAAGTTTTATAATATATTTTATCGTAAGAGTAAGTTGCAGTCTGTTTTTTAGATCACAAAAAATTGTTGGAGATACTTCAAAAGGAAATAATAATCTTCATCTGAACAAATATCTTTTAGGTACTGTAATATTGAGCTATAAAAGCTGTAGTTTGATATTATATCTAATTTGCACCTGACAGATATCTAAAACGAACATAATAGAAATCTACGGCAAACCTGATAGATATCTGAAACGAAAGTAACCAACTTTTTTTATAGGCTTTTCTAAGCATCTGATGTATCTACCATCATCTGCCAAGCATTTTTTGCAGTAGATTGCCCGATGAGTGTACTATTTGAAAGTCTAAAGTTTGGTTTTCTACCGATTTTATTTCTGATGACTTGAAACGACAGAGGATTTCTTGACGATCCAAAGTATCACGAACTGAGGAAAGATTTTGTATTTGTCCAGTAAATGTACCATTAGGTAATTGCAGACAGAGCATTTGTTCAGTTATATTGCCAGGACGTTTGTTATCGAATTTGACAAAAATAGCGATATCTACACTATCGGCTGCTGTATTTGTTATTCTATGAATGGTTGCTGTTCCTGAATAAGCCTGCTTGTAGGGCAAGAAATAACCCACAACAAAGAGACAAAGCAACACAGCTCCAATGGCGGTGATGCCGTAGCGAATAAGTGAAGAGGGTATTTGCCCCACGATGCTGCGTACTTTTTCGCTACGAAGTTCATAACTGCGTTCTTGTTTCTTCTCTTCTTCCATATTAGTTACCAAGTTCTAATTGATTCTTCACTAAGGCAAAGTATTTACCACGTTTGGACGTCAGTTCTTCGTGTGTGCCCACTTCTACAATCTTTCCTTCATCTAATACCACAATTTGGTCGGCATTACGGACAGTAGAAAGACGATGAGCTACCACAATCACTGTTTTTCCTTTATAGAAATCTGTCAGTTTCTCAGTGATAGTTCGCTCGTTGTTAGCATCAAGGGCATTAGTTGCTTCGTCCAAAAATACAAACATTGGGTTTTTATATACTACTCTTGCTATCAATATGCGTTGTCGCTGCCCTTGACTTATTCCTTGTCCGTCCTGTCCTATCATTGTATTATAAGCCAATGGCAGAGCTTCAATGTATTCTGCAATATTTGCTACACGTGCAGCATGGCGAATACGCTCTATGTCGGGTTCATCGTCCGAAATTGCAATATTTCTTGCAATGGTGTCTGAGAATAGATACCCCTCTTGCATCACGGTTCCACATTGGTTCCGCCACCAACCGAGATTGTATTCATTCAGATTAGCTTTGCCTATCTGGATATTTCCGCTTAATGGCTCATAGAATCCTAAAAGAAGTTTTACAAGCGTGGTCTTTCCACTTCCGCTCGCCCCAACGATTGCCGTTACTTTTCCATTAGGAATGGAGAGATTGATGTCGGAGAGAATATATTTCGGACTATATATGTCGTATTTAAAGGAAAGGTCTTTAATGTAAATAGAATGTCCATTGGTGGTATTGTCTGTATAGGAATTTCGTGTACGTGTCGTATTCTCCTCGTTAATTTGGGTATGTATTTCGTTCATTCGGTCAAGGCTGATGCTTACATCTTGCCAAGAATAGATGAATTGTATGAGTTGCTCTACAGGACTATTAAGTTGCCCGATGATGTATTGCACTGCCAGCATCATACCGAGAGTTATGTTTCCGTGTATTACGGCTGTGGCAGCGAGAACGGTAATTAAAATATTTTTTACTTCGTTTATGGTAATGCTTCCTGCTTGCTGTATCTGCTGCAAGTTAAGGGATTGCAGGTTAACTTTAAACAGATCGGCTTGCACATCTTCCCATTCCCAACGCTTGCGCTGCTCGCATCCCTGCAACTTTATTTCCTGCATACCGCCTATGAGTTGGTAGGTAATGTTACGATTACGTCCAGCCTGCTCAAAGTATTTATAATCTAATTGTCTACGTTTATTAAGAAACAGGATTATCCAACTTGCGTATAGGATTGTGCCGATGAGGAAGACGGCAAAGATGCCGAGATTATAGAAAGCAAGAACTACTCCAAAAACAAGGAAAGTAAAGAAAGAGAAAAGCAAATTCAGACTACTTGATGTGAGGAACTGCTCCACACGTTGGTGGTCTTCAATGCGTTGCAACAGGTCGCCCATCAGTTTGGTATCGAAGAACTTCATTGGCAACTTCATCAGTTTAATGAAGAAATCTGAGATAAGTGAGATATTGATACGTGTAGAAATATGGAGGAGAATTTTTGAGCGGATAAAATCAATGGCTGTTCGACTGAAAAGAAGCATCATTTGAGCCAATAAAACCAGCCATACGAAACCAATGTCCTTTCCTCCAATACCTGTATCAACAATTGCTTGAGTAAGGAAAGGAAATACAAGTTGCAGGAGCGAACCGAGCAATAACCCCAATATTAGTTGAGTAAAGAAACGCTTATACTTCTTAAGATAGTTCCAAAGAAACCTCAATCGATTTTGAGTTGGTACTGTTTCTATTTCATTTTGTGCATAAAATTGTTCAGTTGGTTCAAGTAACAGGGCAATACCTTTTTCTTCACCATTGGTCTTAGTACTTACCCAATGTTCGCAGAACTCTTCTTTTGTGTAGGTTACAAGTCCTTTTCCAGGATCTGCAACATAAACTTCATATTGATTTCCTTTGCGCTTCTTTATATTATAGACAACCACAAAGTGATTCTGATTCCAATGAACAATGCAAGGGAAAGGAAGCTCGTTGGCAAGAATATCGAAACTCAATCGACCTCCAACTGTTTTGAATCCAATGTTCTCTGCTGCTTTACTAATACCAAGAAGAGAAACACCATTTTTACCAAGCGAACAATAATGATGTAACAGCTCTTGTTGTACTGTTCTTCCATAATGTTCTGCAATCATTGCCAAACAAGATGGACCACAATCCATTGCATTACGTTGTCTGATTATCTTCATTCGTATCTGCAATAAGTTTTTAAAGACGCTGAATTTCACTATTAGTTGTATTACCTTTATATCTCTTACCATTGATAATGTTAGGTAAGTTATATGAAACCTGTATTGTGAATGTACGAGTTTGATAGTTTCTATTATAATCCATAGAGATATTGTTTCCGTAACAACCTCGTTTTGCATGTAGAGTTGAAAAAATATCTGTACATTCAAGATAGATGTTGAGACGATCTGATAGAAAAGATAAATTTAATGCCAAATCCACATTCCATGCCTGTGGGATTTTGAATAATCCATTTTCGCTTGCACTTTGATAGGAACCATTTACAAAACATTGAATATTTTTATTTATGTTGATTGCATTGTTTGCACTAAAAATATAACCGTCACCTCTCTTTTTTGTAAAACCTGCAACATTCAACCATTGAGAATGATAGCTCACTTTTAATGAACTTTCTATAATATCTCCCCAATTTATTTGCTGCCCAACCGACAATGAAAGATATTTGTTTATTCCTGTGTTTTCTGGTCTATATAACATTATATTATCAGAATAAAGCGTAGGAACCTGAATAATTTCATCACGAATCGCCGTATAATTGAGCATCAGTGAGCTATTCAAAAACTTCCCAAGAAAGGATAATTCATGTCGTGTTTCTGGACACAAATCAGGATTACCACTTTCATACAGATAAGGAGAACTATAACTCAACCCTGCACATAACTGGTTATACGTGGGATATTCTGTTTTCAAAGAATAAGATAGTTGAGATTGAAAAGCTCCCTTTGTCATAGTTACAGATGCTGACGGATATAGTTTTGAAATTGAAAAGAGTTTGTTACGTCCTTTCTTTACATCATCTTCTCTATTTATAGACAATGTTTCGTGTCGAAGTCCCAAAGAAAAGGCAAAGTTAGTAATAGCATAATTCAAAGAAGCATACTCAGCATAACGATGTTGGTAAGTTTTAATGTCAAATGGTTTTAAAACAGCATGAGCACTATTAACATTATATGCTTGTAAAACAGATGTATGAGCATAGTCTGCACCTATTTGAAATTTAATAAATTCAGAAATATTATAGCTCCCTAATGCTTGGAAATAACAAAGGAAGTTACTATCTTCCGAACGTGTATCAACATCTGGTTCTACTGTATGATTGGAACTAATTGAAGTCATATTCCTTGAACCAATTCCTCTGTAAATATCTGTATTGAAAAAGAACTCTATTTTTTTATTAGAATAATTGTAAAACAAGTTCCCTACCCACTTATGATTTGGACTTGTTGAATGTGATTTTTGTCCATATTCCACATTATTTATATTATCAGTGTAATGTAATCCATTATCTACATCTGTAGTCCAATTGGAATGTCCATAACTCATAGAGACTCCAAAGCTATTATTTTTATTAGGCGTATATATTAAGCTATTACGAAACTGTAGATTTCTAAATATTTGTTTTTCCGTACTATTGTAATAAACTGATGAAGTATGCTCTTTTCTCATTAGTTGTTCAATCTCAAGGTGTGCAAATGTTGGATCGTAATCATAAACCAATGAAGTTTGTAAACAAAGAGTAGGAGTATTGTACGAGAAATTTCCTTGATTCCATAATTCAGTACGTTCACTGTGAATAATACCACTGGTTAGTTCAAAGCCCATTCCAGTCTGCTTCTTTTTTGTTTTGATTTTTATTACAGCTTTAATATCAGAATCGTACATTATTCCTGGATTAGGAATTACTTCTACCGATTGAAGTTCATTCATTTTTAGTTCCTTCAGCTCTTTCAAATCTTCTATTCGTCGATTATTAATGTAGAAGACAGCTCTTCCTTTACCAACGACAACAAAACTATCACCAGATTTTTCAACAAAAGGCAATTGTGAAATATAATGACTAATATTAGGCAATTGTCTTTGCATTTGAGTGGGAGTAAACTTAATTCCGTTAGGTGTTATTTTAGTCGGAATTTTTCCTGTAATCGCTACTTCCTTTAGTTCCAAAGGCATAGATTCCATTTTAATAATTAATGAATCTGCAAAAGGAGCTTTCAGTAGCACCTTGTCATATCCAATATACTGTGCTCTAATAAGTTTAATTTTCTTTTCTGTAGATAAATGAAACTCGCCAAGACTATCAGATATAACAGTCGCAATGGGTTCTGAGGTCTCTGATGATAAAAACATATCTATATATGCTCCAGATAAAGTATTTCCTTTATCGTCAATGACTTTTCCAGATAGTGAAGAATTGGATTGAGCAAAACACACTCCCGAAGTCCCCAAAAGGACTAATAATATGATTATAATTTTATTTTGTAATATGATCATAGTATTTCTCTAGCATTTTATTTCTCATACCTGGTGCTTTTAAAAGGCATTGACACAGGTTAAATTTTCCTCCTTTATATTTGTTTTTTCATAATCAAAAAATATTAAATTAAATATATAGAAGCTCATCGCTCCATTTTCATTAAATTAGGTATTTCCCACTTAATACTTCCCGAAGTAAGTACTTGGTCTGGCTTTTCAGTAGAACTACATTCTACACCAAGTGCACTATAAGTTGCTACAGGATCGTTGTAAAGGTTGGTAAGAAAACTAATGGCTTTTTCGCGTGTCATTTTTTGCTGCGGACGTGCAAATGTATAAATTTGTTCGTAATTTCTACCTTTTCTAATTCCTATTGCTTGCCAACTTGCGCCTTCTAATTCAATTTTCATAATCAATCCAGGTAATCCCATAAAACAATAAGGACCAGCATCGTATGGAAGTTCTTCAGAAAACCATGCAACTACGTTTTTGCCACGATAGGTTGTTGTTGCTTTTGAGCAAACATAACCTAAAATTTTTTGTTTTTCATCTTCGAAGAAACTCCATTGTAATTCATTGGCTGGTTGGATAAACGATATAATTATATTGTCGAAAGGTACTCGATAACCTATTTCTACTGTCTTTGCTTGTATATTTGTCCAAACTTCGTATGGAATAGTAGGGTTAGAATAGAGCGGTACTCCTTTTGCACCTTTAGCAATGAGTGATGTTGCTACAGAATCATTTTGATAGAGTGCTTCGTTACGTGAATAGATATGGTTGCGCCCAATTAATAAAGTTCGTTGTTCTGTATGTGGCTGCGAATTGTTAGCATAAGTCCATGTGAATTGGTAACGCACTTCTAAGAGTACTGTATCAAGCGTTTTTTTATTTTTCATGTTTAATTCCGTAAACGAAGGAGAATTGCCAAACACAAATGCTTGTGAGAAGGAGGTTTCTGACAAACCAATTAGGAAAAGAAATAGAATTCCTCTACGTACAAGGTTTCTAAAAGAAGGTTTCATATTATCTAATAAGTTTATAGGTTGAACTTTAATGAAAGAATCATACTGCGTGGCACAAGAAAGAATGTGTTGCGCTGCTGCTCTTGTGCATTAACCGAAACTATATTCAGTTGTTGTGCATTGAACAGATTACGAAGGTTTAAACTCCATTCAACTAATTTTGTCTTATAATACAATTTCGCATTTGCGAGAAAAGTATGTGTATGGTCTTGCTGCGAATATAAGGTGTTGCAGGAAATACTCCATTTTCTGAACGTTGCCATTATCTTCCCTATTAACATTGCACGAGTTGTAACAATGTCGGTATTTTTATTGGTGGGTTCTGACATGCAGCTTCGGTTGATAAACATCTGAATTTCGGTGAGCAAACCTTTTACAGGCGTAATACCTCCCTTCAGAGAGAAGCTACTTTCATTGATCTGAAAGGGATAACTAATATCATTTAGCATTTGTGAAGAAGAAAACCGTGTATGACTTACTTTCAAACCCACGTTTGTTTTCTTCCAATAAAAAGCTTTCGATAACTCGCCACTTAAACTCAATGAATAGGTATTAAAATTCAGTGGAATAAGATAAAGTGCTATGTGGTTATCCTTTATCACTTTATTTGTCATCATATCGCTGTTCAGATAATTATAATTTATGCGTAAATTACCAAAGAGTAATTTGAAAGCGTTGGCATAATTGATTTTTGCTGAAAGATAATGATTATTTGTTGAAGTTATATCGTTTATATTTGCACGAGTCTGCTCGTAGCTGTTACGGATAATAAAAGCTTGCAAAAAATCTTCTGGTTTATTGTCGTGAACCTCTCTAGACCATTGTAATTGCAGCGAAATATGAGATAACAAAGAGCGTTCTATCGTTAAATTCGGAAGGATATGTAGTGAATGTTTTTTGGGGGTGATATAAGGAGAGTATACGGAGATATGTGAATAAACTAACGGAATATATCCATAGATTCGAAAATGTGCCATAGCCGACTGAAACGATAAACCTATTCCGGCTTTCGCACGGTTATAATGCATATCGTCACTTAAAGCAAAACTACTTTCTGGAGAAAATAAACCTGAAGAATACAATGCAGTAGATAGCATATTTTTATCAGCAATGCCAAACCAATAAGGGTCGAATGTACAATTGCCAAGTCTGATTGTAGAAAGCATCTCTTGTCGCAGTTCTGCGTAATAGAATTTTTGCTTTACTTCTTGCCGTGCTGTGGGCTGTGGCAAAGAGTTGATTCTCGCTTCTTGTGCTAAAAAGAGCAGTTCACGACTATTGGTAAATTGTAAGTTGAACTGCGTATCCAGTCCATTTACTTCGTTCCATTTGTATATTAACCTTAATTTATTATCAAGTGCAAATTCTCTTTGGTTGAGACTTTCGTTAAGTTGTGTAGTTTGTATAAGTTGTTGTACGAATGGCAACTCTCTATTACAAGTTCCAACCAATTTGTTCATAAAAAAATATCGCGATTTATTTTGTTCGTATTTAAGAAGGAAATCTATATTTCGGTAATTATTTCCAAATTCAAAACTTCGTTTATGCGTTTTCTCTTGTTGGTTAATATGATAAGTATATTCCATACTTGCGCACCCTTCGGTATTTTCGTTCATTGCTATTATTGCATAATTCCATTTGGAATCAGGAGTTTTATTGTATAGTCCGTTTATTGACAACGCCTCACTCTTATTTGTCATATAATCATTCTTGTTGAGCATACCACTTTGTGGTGTGGGAGAAGAAAGTAAATTACTGGATAGCGAGGTTAAAGGCACGGCATAAATATCTCTTAATTGTTCGCCGCTATTATTTGCCGAAGCAGTGACAAAAATTTGATGTTTGGCATTAAATAAACCTCCATATAATCGTGCGGTATAAGCTAAATTATCTTTATTGCCTTCTCTATAACCACCACCAACTTCCATTTTTCCAGTCAAAGTGTTTTTTGAATTTGGAGAAAGTTTCACATTAAGTGCTACATCATCTGTAATACGGCTACCCTGCAAAGCACGTATGGGCTGATGGTGTTGCATTATGTCTACTGCAATAATATCTTTTGGGTCTATACGTTCAAGTGCTATAGAATATTTTCCTTCAAAAAGATTGCCCCCTTCTATCTGAAATTCTGTAATTTCCCTACCATTATATAATACTCTTCCTGCATCGTTTATGGTAATTCCTGGTAAACGTTCTAAGGTTTCTCGGAGCTTTCTGTCATTTTTATCTCTAAAATGAGAAAGATGATAAGTCAGCGTATCGCCTTTGGCATTTATAATCGTCGGTTTTACATATACTTCCTCTAATTCTATGCTTTGCGATTCTGCAACAAAGTCTAAAGTTTGAGAAATATTGGCTATTTCCTTTCGAATGGGTTTGATATTGAAGTTGGAAATATATAAAACAATTTGCGGACTGCTATTTGAAAGTGTAAAAGCATAGTGTCCTTGTTCATCGGTTCTTGTATTGGCAACAATACGTTCTCCTTTTTCTGATGGAATTTTAGCTATAATAATGGCATTTTCAACAGGACTTCCATTATGTAATTTTACGCTACCTATAAATTTAACTTGTGCATCACAGATGGTACACAAGCACAAATAGAACAATATGATAGCAATGAGTTTCATCAATTAGCGAAGTTACAATTATTTATAAGTTAATGTAGGAAACTCTATATAAAAAAATAGAGAAATACACTATGAACTAAAGTTGCTACAAATGTAAAAGAAAAAAACGTTACGTCCAAATTTATCCAAAATATTTTCCACTTTATCTTTCTTTTGTCCTTATTCTCTCTTGTTTTCTTATATTAAAAGTGTCAAATGCTGGTTATGTTCAAAATAATAATAAGAGGCGTAATGGACATTTGGTAGGCTGAAAGCTCACGGAACGCTTTTATTTACTAC
>NZ_JABZSJ010000095.1:0-3453 GCF_015262605.1 Prevotella aurantiaca
AAAGTCGGAGCTTTGTGCATAAAAAAGAGGATGTATCAATTTTGACACACCCTCCGTTTGTTATGTTATATAAGTCTGTTTTACAACAAAGCCTCTATCTCTTGCGGAAGATTTTTTATCTGTGAAGGGTTCTTTACAACAGTGTTGCTGCGGTCGATAAGGTAGATAATAGGTGTTGTAGTGGCAGTACTGGTGTACGCTTGGCTAATTCCTGTATTGTCAAAGACGTTAATCCATGGCAAACTTGCTACGCTTTCTTTCCAGAAATGTTCGTTTTCATCGAGCGAAACCATGTATATTTCCAAGCCCCTTTCGTGGTATTTATCGTACAATGCACGCATTTTCATAATATATTCTGGAGATTCTTGAATTGAGAAAGCATGGAAGTTAAGCAATACAACCTTTCCTTTTAAGTCAGTAAGATGGCGCATATTGCCTTTATTGTCGCGCAAAGGCAAGTCTATAACTCCCGTTTCTTCAGCTTTAATCTCTACTGGTCGTTTGTAAGCCGTAGTTATTCGGTCGTCTTGCATACCCTTAATTGTAATGTTGTGCAAGTTCTTCCCACGTTCTGAATTAGGGTAGAAAGCGTCCCAACTTGTAGCTACTGCACCGAAAACCTTATTATCTTTTGCGTCAATAGCAGGGTTAAAGATGAGTCGCGCCTCGTTATTTACAACAATATATTGGAAGAGTGCGAAGTAGCTATAAGCCTTCATAGGCTCTTTAAATATATAATTGTGCGACACATCTTTCTTGTATGCTTGCACAAGAACCTCTACAAGCGAGTCAGCAACCTGTGGTTGTTGGTCGTATAATGCCTGACACTGAGTCTGCAAGTTAATCTGTTTCAATGCCAACTCCTTTATTTTTTCGTTCTCGTACGACCCATTAACATTGTAATCGGTAGCCATTTGCGGATACGTTGCGGTTATCTTAACCGTTTCCATAGAGTCTATTGCAACGTTAATAATCTGTCCTGCAATGCGCAAACGATAAAATTCAGGGTTATTTACCTTATCGCTTGCAAACGAGAATGCACCTTTATCGTCGAGTTTCACAGAGTCTATGGTGGTAAAACCAGTCAAACTGTTGTGCTCAAAGTATAGAATGGAGTCCTTAGCATTACTGATTGCTCCTTCAACATGGAACTTTTCGCCACCACAACTACTCATAAACGCTGTTAATCCAATAAGAAATGCGCCTGCAACTAACGTCTTAAATATATTTTTCATTGCGTAAAAGTGTGATATTATAAGTGCAAAGGTAACCCTTTTCAATAGAAATACCAAGATGAAAGTATGAAAAAACGTTGTTCGCGGCCCATAAATGCTTGTCCTACTTTACATACTTTAGCTATTGTTATATATAAAGTTGTGGAATTAAAGTTTTTTATTTATCTTTGCAAAGTCGTCTTGTCGTATGGCTATCTCTGCATTTTGGGCATGGATAACGGCAAGTAACGCAACTATCAAGATACTATAAATACAGAAATAATCTATAAAGTTACAAACAAATTCTATGAACAAAAAGACTTTAATGGTCTGTGGTTTGATTAGCTTTTCGCTTTCAATGCAAGCACAGACAAAGGCTGGAGGGATTGATAAACAAATGATGGAGAAGATAACAGCGGGCAATTCGTCTTCTGCTAATCGTGCTCTTGCAAACGCTATTGCGACAAATTCAATCGATGACCTTGCCCGTAACTTCAAGAAAGCGGGAAAAGTTAATTCTCATTTCAGCGTTGAGACAACCAAACAGAACATTCACGACCAAAAGAGTTCGGGCAGATGTTGGCTCTTTACTGGTTTAAATGTGTTGCGTTCTAACTTTGCTCGCAAGCACAAAGACACGCTTCGAGTAGAGTTCTCACACGTTTACTTGAGCTTCCACGACCAGTTGGAAAAGGCTAACCTTATGCTTCAAGGTGTTATCGATAATGCTAATAAGCCAATAGAAGACCCTACTGTGCAGTTCTTCTTTAAGCATCCGATAAGCGATGGTGGTACTTTCTGTGGCGTTTCTGACCTCGTTGATAAGTACGGACTGGTTCCTATGGAAGCAATGCCAGAGAGTTATTCAGCTGAAAACACCTCTCGTATGGCGTCAATCATTTCTTCTAAGCTCCGCGAATTTGGCTTGGAACTTCGTAAGATGGTAGCTAATAAGAAGTCGGCAGCAGCTATTAAGGCGCGCAAAACAGAAATGTTGGGCGACATCTATCGCATTCTTACCCTCTCATTGGGCGAGCCTGTGAAGACTTTCGAGTATGCTTTCAAGGATAAGAACGGTAATAGCGTTGGCCAATCAAAGACTTATACACCACAATCGTTCCGCGATGAAGTGATGGGAAATAAGCTTAATGGTACCTTTATTATGGTAATGAACGACCCACGCCGTGAGTATTACAAGACTTACGAAGTGGAATACGACCGCCATACATACGATGGACACAACTGGAAGTACATCAATCTTCCTATGGAAGACATTGCAAAGATGTCTATTGCTTCTTTAAAAGACAATACAAAGATGTATACTAGCTATGACGTAGGCAAGCAGTTAGACCGCAAACGTGGCTTCTTGGACTTGGATAACTACGACTATGGTACACTCTTTGGTACATCGTTCCCAATGAATAAGGCTGAACGTATTTCTACATTCGATAGCGGTTCTACTCACGCAATGACACTTACAGCTGTAGATCTCGATACAAACGGAAAGCCAATTAAGTGGATGGTAGAGAATAGTTGGGGTCCAACAAACGGCCACAATGGTTATTTGATAATGACAAACCCATGGTTCAACGAGTACACTTTCCGTCTTGTGATAGACAAGAAGTATGTTCCAGAAAACATATTGAAGGCTTACGACCAAAAGCCAATCATGCTTACACCCGATGATCCATTGTTCCAAGAGGACAATTAAGATAACCCTATAGCTTATAGAGAAGGGGCATTTAAACCACTATATGCCCTGATTTGACTTCAAATTCAATCATGGAGCCCCTGCTCGAACTATCGAGTAGGGGCTCATTCTTTTTAAAAAGGTTTATCAAAAGTTGCTATTGTACGCTGAGTGGTTATATTTATTATTCTCTTAATGGGACTATACGATGATATGTTATACATTGCATTACGTACCCACATTAGTTATGTTGCAGGGTACAGAAATTGTTACAACTTTGTAAAGAAAATTCCGTTATAAAATCAAATAACCATTATTGCTTTGTAATAGTGCCTGTTTTACGCTGCAAAAGAGCCTGTTTTGTCGCGCAAAACAGGCTCTTTTAGAATGCAAAACAATGGGTATTGTAATACGTTGATAGTAAGGTGGTTACGCGATAATAATTATTTGTCGAAATCTTTACAGTTTTGCGGCATTGTTTTCTCACTTATTTTGGCTTATGTGACAAAAATGTGCTTATTTTAGCGTCGTTTTCTCTTATGTGACAAA
>NZ_JABZSJ010000059.1:0-15309 GCF_015262605.1 Prevotella aurantiaca
TAATATATTACACTGACAAACAATTAGTTAGATATTTACTGAATATCCCTAATTATAAATTTTTTATTTTGTTATTATATTTTTCCTAACTTATAATTATAATTTTTTGTCATGTAAGATCAATGTGTGGAGAAAGGAGGAAAGGTGCGTTTTTTAGATGGTGATTTCTTTATAATGTAACAAAGTTCAAAAAGAAATGGAATGTGTTTTATGACATAAATAAGGCGGAAAGTTGAACTTAACAATAGAAAACAAAGAGCCTCGCTGTTTATTTAAACAGCGTGGCTCTTACAAATTGCTATGATTTTTTGCTTTACAAATTAGCCATTTCAATAACTTTATCTACAGCAGCATTGATGCCTTCGACATCTTTACCACCTGCTTGTGCGTAATGTGGCTGACCACCACCGCCGCCTTTAATCAGTTTTGCAGCTTCGCGGATAATTTTTCCAGCATTTAATTCGTGGTCTTTCACCATATCGTCGCTCAACATAATTGAGAGCAAAGGCTTGTTTTCGTGTGTTGAACCCAATACGCAAACGAGGTTTTCGGGTATTGCTTCACGAACTTTAAATACGATATCCTTCGCCGAAGCTGGGTCAATAGGGAGAACTGCCTTAACCACCTTAATATGGTTTATAGTTTCTGCACGTTCTACCAAACGATTTGCCCAACGAGTAACAGTTTGCTGACGGAAACTTTCCATTTCCTTCTTCATCGTATCGTGTTCGTGAATGTACTTTTCTATAACGCTCTTCAAGTCTTTTGCGTTGTTGAACATGGCTTTTAAGTCGCGTATGGTGTCTTCAAGCGTATAGATGGTTTCCTCGCAATGTTTACCTGTAAGAGCTTCTATACGACGAATGCCCGCAGCAACACTGCTTTCGCTAACTATTTTAAAGAAACCGATACGACCTGTAGAAGTAGCATGAATACCACCACAGAATTCGCACGAAGGACCAAAGCTAATAACACGTACTTTGTCGCCATACTTTTCGCCAAACAATGCTACAGCACCCATTTTCTTTGCTTCTTCTAATGGAGTATCACGATATTCGCCACGTGGTAAGTCCTGACGTATCATGTCGTTTACTATACGTTCTACCTGACGCAATTCCTCATCAGTTACCTTTTGGAAATGAGAGAAGTCGAAACGCAAAGTATCTGCGCTTACATACGAACCTTTCTGTTCGCAATGTTCGCCCAATACTTGTTTCAAAGCATAGTCTACTAAGTGAGTAGCTGTATGGTTAGCAGCCGAAGCATCACGCTTGTCTGTATCAACGCAAGCCATAAAGTCGGCCTCAACGTTCTTTGGTAATTCCTTTACAATATGAATGCTTTGGTTGTTTTCACGCTTTGTATCAATAATGTCGATGGTTTCTTCTTCGTTCACCAAAACACCTTGGTCGCCAACTTGTCCACCCATTTCACCATAGAAAGGTGTGTGGTCTAACACCAATTCAAAGAAAGTATTCTTCTTTTGTGTAACCTTTCTGTAACGCAAAATACGGCATTCGTATTCCGTATAGTCGTAACCAACAAATTCTTGTTCGCCTTCTTTCAATACAACCCAATCGCTGTTTTCTACAACGGCAGCATTGCGGGCACGTGCCTTTTGTTGTGCCATTTCTTCTTCAAACTGCTTTTCGTCAACACTAAAACCATGTTCACGACAAATTAGTTCGGTAAGATCGAGAGGGAAACCATAAGTATCAAACAAGCGGAAAGCTTCTTTTCCATTCAGTTCGGTCTTTCCTTGTGCCTTCATTTCGTCCATTGCATTATTTAAAAGGTTGATACCTTTATCCAAAGTACGCAAGAACGAATCTTCTTCTTCCTTGATAACACGTGCAATAAGTTCGCGTTGAGCTGTCAATTCAGGATATGCATTGCCCATTTCGTGAATAAACGTATTGAGCAACTTGTAGATAAACGCTTCTTTTTGGTCTAAGAAAGTGTAAGCATAACGTACAGCGCGGCGCAAGATACGACGGATAACATAACCCGCTTTTGCATTACCAGGTAACTGACTGTCAGCAATAGAGAACGCAACAGCACGCATGTGGTCGGCTACGACACGCATAGCAATGTCTATTTTCTCTTGTTCATTCTTTGCTTCTCCGTTTTCGCCCGATGGAGTTGTGAATCCATACTTCTTTCCGCTCAGACGTTCCATTTCCTTAATGGTAGGTTGGAAAATGTCAGTATCGTAGTTAGAATTCTTTCCTTGTAACATGCGTACAAGACGTTCGAAGCCCATACCAGTATCAATAACGTTCATTGCTAAAGGTTCGAGCGAACCATCAGACTTGCGTTGGAACTGCATAAAAACAATGTTCCATATTTCAATCACCTGCGGATTATCTTTGTTTACAAGCTCACGACCTGGTATTTGTGCTTTTTCTTCAGCACTACGAGAGTCAACATGTATCTCAGAACAAGGACCACAAGGACCAGTTTCACCCATTTCCCAGAAGTTATCGTGCTTATTACCATCAATAATGTGGTCTGCTGGTAAGTGTTTAAGCCAATATTGAGCGGCTTCATCGTCACGTGCAATACCTTCTGAAGGACTGCCTTCGAATACAGTAACATACAAATCAGCAGGATTTAGTTTCAATACATCAACCAAATATTCCCACGCATAATCAATAGCCTTTTCCTTAAAGTAGTCTCCGAAGCTCCAGTTACCAAGCATCTCGAACATTGTATGATGGTAAGTGTCGTGTCCTACTTCTTCTAAGTCGTTGTGTTTGCCACTAACACGCAAACATTTTTGTGAGTCAGCACGGCGACGTGGCTCTGGTTCCTTTGTTCCAAGAATTATATCTTTCCACTGGTTCATACCAGCGTTAGTAAACATCAGCGTAGGGTCGTCCTTTATAACCATAGGCGCGGACGGTACAATGACGTGTCCTTTCGACTCAAAAAACTTCTTATAAGAGTCGCGGATTTCATTTGCTGTCATCATTTTCATATACTTTATTTTCTAAAATTCATCTAAAAGTGTTGCAAAGATACTGATTTTTCACTATTTTTGCAAATGAATTGTAGAATGATTAAGCTATGACAGATAATTCTCGTAAACTATATTATTCCATAAAAGAAGTGGCACAGACGATTGGTGTGTCGGAAAGTTTGCTTCGCTATTGGGAAACAGAGTTTCCACATCTTCGCCCAAAAACTACTGGAAATCGGGTCCGCCAATATACTGACAAGGATATTGAACAAATAAAGATTATCTATAATCTGGTGAAAGTACGTGGATTTAAGATTGCTGCAGCGCGTAAGATGTTGCAAGAAAACCGCAGCGGAGCCGATAAAAGTCAGAAAATTCTTGAAAGCTTAATATCGGTACGAGACCAACTCAAAGATTTGAAAACTCAACTTGGTGAATTGGTGTAATTCGTTTAATTACACCTTATATGCAAGAAAGATGGTTTGGCACGACAAAATAATAAAGGGTCGTGGCAAACCAAAAGCGTAAAAGAGAGAAAAAGGAGTAATTTCTTACCTCAGTACAATACCATTATAAATGCGCCCAGAGTCAATTCCAAGTCTACGGGCAGAAAAGTAATCGGTTGTAACATCATAGGTGCAAACGCCTTCGTCAATAATATTTTCAGGCAGAACACCCATTGTTTCTATATCCAAGCGATTAGAAAGCTTCAAGTCTATGTGCCATTTCAAAGGTGCTTCTCCTTCTTTTGGCTGCATAATACTATAGCGTTTGGCAATTCGCTGCATATCAAATTGAGCATTTGCAAACTTTTCGTAAACTTCATCGCCCACTTCAAAGTTGTCTAACGAAATACCAGGGCCAATCACAGCCTTTAAATTTTGCGGAACAGAATTGAAAATAACGCCCATCTCCTTGATAGTTTTCATCACAATGTGCTTCACTGTTCCACGCCAACCTGCATGTATTGCTGCAGCAGCATGATATTCTGTGTCGTAAAGAAGTATAGGAATACAATCGGCCGTAGATACTCCGATGCACACATTTGATTCATTTGTCATTACAGCATCAACGCCTTCAATGATTTTTTGACGAATATTATCGGGCAAATTGAAGTATTCTTTGGCTATTATTCGCGAATTATCACTGTGGATTTGATGCGGAACAATAATTCTGCTAATATCTAATCCCAAGCAATTAGCTAGTGCCTTTCGATTTGCTTCTATGTTTTCGGGAGCATCACCACAATAACGATTGATGTTAAAAGTAGCATAATTACCTTCGCTAACACCTCCGTGACGAGTAGAAGAAAAGGCTATAACATTGTCAGCTAGTTTATAATGATGTAGTTCAGGATTATTCATCAATGTATTCAAAGTCGTCAAGTTCGTCTATTTCATCAAAGTCATCTTCGTCGTAAAGCTCTGCATCCTCTACATCAGCTCCCTCTTCGTGCATCTCAGCCTCAAAACGAGACATATCTTTATCACGATGTACGAGAGTATCTTCTGCTACAATATCGTTCAATTTATTGCTTTCCGAATTGAGTTCCTTCCACAACAAGTCTTTCAATTCGTCAATTCCGTTACCAACAACAGCTGAAATAAATACCACAGGCAAGTCGGTAGGCAGTGTTTCCTTTAACATTTCTATTAGTTCTTCGTCTAAAAGATCGCTCTTTGTAACTGCCAATACTCTGTGTTTACTAAGCATTTCGGGATTAAACTGGCGAAGTTCGTTCAGCAATATCTCATATTCCTTCTTTATATCGTCGGTATCTCCAGGCACCATAAACAGCAAAAGAGAGTTGCGTTCTATATGTCTGAGAAAGCGTAATCCCAATCCTTTGCCCTCACTTGCACCTTCAATAATGCCCGGAATATCTGCCATAACAAAACTTTGGTTATCACGATAACTAACAATACCCAACGATGGCTCCATAGTTGTGAAAGGGTAGTTGGCTATTTTAGGCTTTGCGCTTGACAAAGACGAAAGTAATGTAGACTTACCAGCATTAGGAAAGCCTACCAAACCTACGTCAGCCAGAAGTTTAAGCTCCAAAATGATAGTCATTTCTTGTAGTGGTTCACCAGGTTGAGCATAGCGTGGGGCTTGATTTGTAGAAGTACGGAACTGGAAATTGCCCAATCCTCCACGGCCACCTTTCAGTAATACCACCTCTTGACCATCGTATGAAATGTCGCAAACAAACTTTCCTGTCTCGGCATTGTAAACCACTGTGCCACAAGGAACATCAATATAAATATCCTTTCCGTCGCTTCCGTGGCATTTATCTCGTCCTCCGTTGCCTCCGTGTTCAGCAAAAATGTGGCGTTGATAACGTAGGTGAAGTAATGTCCAGTAGTTGTGATTGCCACGCAGAATAATACTTCCACCTTTTCCTCCGTCTCCTCCATCAGGTCCACCATTAGGATTATACTTCACATGGCGTAGGTGCATTGAGCCTTTGCCACCCTTTCCTGAGCGACAATATATCTTAACGTAATCTACAAAGTTTGTTTCTGCCATAACTTGATGGGGAGTTTTAAATAATCAATAATGTTGCGTAAGTCTATGAATAGCGAAATTGGAATTAAGAAAAAAGATGATAGGCAGCGGATAAAAGTATGCACATGGCATTACTTTCCGTTGCCTATCATCTTTTTATATTATAGTGCGTCAATAACAGTTTCGATGCGACCGAAGATGTCATCAATAGTTCCAAGACCTTCAACATGATGATGAATGCCTTCTTTTTCGTACCAATCAATAAGTGGTGAAGTCTGTGTGTGGTAAACATTCAGACGCTTCTTGATGGTTTCTTCGTTGTCATCAGAACGTCCACTCTGTTGTCCGCGAAGCAAAAGACGCTTCATGAGTTCGTCTTCTGGTACAAATAGCTCAATCATAGCAGCTACTTTGTGTCCACGTTCTGCAAGCATGGACTTCAAAGCATCAGCTTGTGGGATTGTACGAGGGAATCCATCGAAGATAACACCTTTGTGTTCCTTGCCAAAACTGTCGTAAACGCTGGCAAGAATGTCAATCATGAGTTCATCAGGAATTAGCTGACCATTGTCGATATAGCCCTTAGCGGTTTTACCAAGTTCTGTACCGTTCTTGATTTCGGCACGCAACACATCTCCTGTAGAGATGTGTTCGAAGCCGTACTTCTCAATCATTTTGTCGCTCTGTGTGCCTTTTCCTGCACCAGGAGCACCGAAAATTACGATATTTTTCATTATTCTTGTACTAAAGTATATATGTCTCTTAAATTTCTTCCTTGCTGATCGTAGTCTAAACCATAGCCTACAATGAAATCGTTAGGTATTTCCATTGCAGCATATTTAATATCTAAATTCACTTCCAATTTACCTGGTTTCAATAACAAAGTACTGATATGAATATTTGCAGGGTTATGTTTACGCAGTATTTCGAGCATGCGTTCCATGGTCTTTCCAGTATCAACGATGTCTTCCACAACCACTACTTCGCGCCCAGCAATGTCTTCATTCAAGCCGATAATTTCCGTAAACTTTCCTGAAGACTCCGTGCCTGTGTAGGAAGCTACCCTTACAAAGCTTATTTCGCAAGGTATTTCAATGAACTTCATTAAATCTGCAGCATACATAAACGAGCCATTTAGAACTGCAAGAAACAAGGGAGTTTTGCCCGCCATGTCCTTATTCAGTTTTTCAGCTATATGTTTCACTTTCTCAAGAATCACTGCTTCAGGGATTGAAGTTTCGAATGTTTTATCTTTAATTGTTACGCGACGCATTGTGATAAATCAATTATTTTGCGCAAAATTACGAAAATTATACGGAACAAACTAATAGGAATAGCATTTATTTTTGTAAATTTGCCACTATTATGAAGATATTTACGAGTGCTCAGATACACGAGCTTGACCAATATACAATAGAACACGAGCCTATAAGATCGATTGATCTAATGGAAAGGGCAGCTAAAGCACTTACCCATGCCATCATGGAGGAATGGGGAAACAATACTCCTGTAGTAGTATTTGCAGGTCCAGGAAACAATGGTGGAGATGCTTTGGCAGTAGCACGTTTGCTCTTTAATGAAGGCTATCAGGTAAAAGTAGTATTATTTAATATATCTAATCAATTATCAGAGAACTGTGCTTTGAATAAAAGCAGACTGTTAGATACAAAGCATTTTAAGGATTTCACTGAGGTAAATGTATCGTTCGACCCACCAGAACTTACTGCCGAAACATTGGTAATAGATGGTTTGTTTGGCATCGGACAGAACAAACCTCTTGCTGGCGGCTTTGCTTCGCTCGTTAAATATATCAATCAGAGTCCGTCAAAGGTAGTCAGTATTGATGTTCCATCGGGACTTTTGGCTGAAGATAACTCACGTAATGTACGTGCTAACATCATTCAAGCAGACCTCACACTAACTTTACACCAGAAGAAATTGTCGTTCCTACTTGGTGAATCGCAGCAATTTCTTGGACGAGTAAAGGTGCTTGACATAAGACTAAGCAGGGAATTTATCAGTAAGACAGGCGCTCAATATGCCATTTTAGAGGAGAACGAAGTGCGAGCAAAATTGCTATCGCGCGACGATTTCGCACATAAAGGCAGTATGGGTAAGGCTTTGATAATTGCTGGTAGCTACGGAATGGCTGGTGCTGCTATTCTTTCAACGCGTGCTTGCTTGCGTTCTGGTGCTGGAAAGGTTATCGTTCATACGCCAAAGAAGAACTATGACATTATGCAGACGGCTGTTCCGGAAGCCATAATGCAGATGGACTACGAGGAAACTTGCTTTTCTGAAGCGGTAAGTGTAGAGGATTTCGATGCATTAGGCATAGGACCAGGTTTAGGACAGCAGGAAAATACTGCCATTGCAATGATTTCTCAGATACGAAGAGCTCAATGTCCTGTTGTCGTTGACGCTGATGCGCTGAACATGTTGGCCTCTCATCGAGCATGGTTACAGCAGTTACCAAAGAATATCATTATGACTCCGCATGCAGCAGAGTTTGACCGACTGAACGGAACGCCTTCTAATGGTGACTATGAACGATTGGAACAGGCTCAAACTTTGGCACAAAACCTTGGTTCATACATATTGCTGAAGGGGCATAATAGTGCACTTTGCCTGCCTAATGGCAATATTATCTTCAACCCAACAGGTAATAGTGGCATGGCAACAGCCGGTAGCGGCGATGTACTGACGGGTATTATCACAGCTTTACTGGCTCGCGGTTACAGTCATACAGATGCTTGCATAGTAGGAATGTACCTCCATGGTTTGGCAGGCGACCTTGCTGCCAACGATTTAGGTAAAGAAAGTCTTATTGCAAGCGATATTATAGACTATTTACCGAAAGCCTTTAAACGACTCGCTGAATAGTATTCGCCCTGTTTATTGATGACATAAGTGGCGCATAAATTGAGAAATTAAGGCCTATTTATCTGTTTACTAAAAAAGAGGAAAACGACTTTTATTTGTCAAGAAAAATACTAATAAAAATGAGAGATGGCGCTTTGATGTTGTAATAGTGCCTGTTTTGCGTCGCAAAAGAACCTGTTTTACTGTGCAATAGAGCCTGTTTTGCAATGCAAAATAGGCTCTATTGTTATGTGTTGATAATGAGATAGTTATACAGCGTCTGCTCTTCTGTGTTTTCTTTACACTTTTATTGCTTTCCTATTGTCCATAGAAAGAACTTTTATCTCTAAACGTTCACAACCTCTTGGTATATTCTAATAGAAGTAGAAGCTTTATTTATCTGTTATGCTTGTTGCGCTATTTTCATCTAAAACATTTCTTTTGATTGTTATATCTGTAAGCTTTTTGCTGATACAAGTAGTAGTGTGTGTCTTCTTTCGAGAAAAAATAGACGAACGCAAAAGACCAATATATCTTACAAAAAGGGTAAAACAAACCTACTATTCTTGCACAATTAGTTTGCTTGTGCACTCTTGAGGCAGACTAAAACGAAAAATTCCACGTTGCGATAGAATCGTCTCAACGTGGAATTAAAATATCTCTTTTATATTGTAATTTCTGCTGAACCAAAGCAGCGGTTGTGGTCTTTATCGTAGATAACGCAGAACTGTCCAGGTGCTACGCCATGTATCTTCTCTTCGGAGTGTACAATAGCTTCTGTCGGTTCGCTATTATCATCAGTAGGAAGCAACTCCAAATAACCCTTATGAAACTCGGGCGTGTGTCTAATTTTGAAGCAAATAGAAATTCTGCCAGCTGTTTTCGCATCGTTATTGTCTACTTCGAGGCGTGGCGTTTCGGTGAGCCAGTGCAAGTCATGCACCTTAAACTCTTTCTTATAAGCCGTTTCTGGGTCGTAACCATGGCTAACAAACAACACGTTAGCAGCTACATCTTTCTTCACAACAAACCATGGACCACCTCCAAAGCCTAAGCCTTTGCGTTGCCCAATGGTATGAAACCATAGCCCTTTATGCTGTCCTATCTTCTTTCCAGTTTCTAATTCCACTACATCACCGACCTGTTCGCCAAGATAACGGCGCACATATTCGTTGTAATCAATGTTGCCTAAGAAACAAATACCCTGCGAATCCTTACGCTTAGCATTGATAAGATGTTCGCGTTCGGCTAGTTCGCGCACCTCGTTCTTGGCATAATGACCTATCGGGAATATAGCTTTTTTAAGTTGCCAGTCGTATATCTGTGCGAGAAAGTCGGTCTGGTCCTTCACTGGATCAGGACTTGTGCAGAGCCATTTCTTCCCATCAATCCATTTCGTTTGTGCATAATGGCCCGTAGCAATAAGGTCGTAGTCGTGCCCACACTTCTCGTTGAAGGCACCAAACTTAATGATTCGGTTGCACATAACGTCGGGATTAGGCGTGAAACCAGCACGTACCTTGTCCATTGTGTACTTTGTTACCTGGCTCCAATACTCCTTATGACAATCAATCACATTGAAGTTGCAGCCATAACGCCGCGCTACAGCCGTTGCCATCTCTACATCTTCTTCCGAATTACAGTCCCATTCTTCTTTCTCTTCTGGTCCAATACGGATATAAAAGCAGTCGGGAGCAAGTCCTAACCGAGCAAATTCATCGACAACAACAGAACTATCAACACCGCCTGAAAGCAGTATTGCAATGCGTTTATCCTTTATTTCATCATAATTCATAATGCAAAGTTACTGATTTTCATAAACTTTTGCACCATCATTAGCTATCTTTTTACGGCTTCCAACCTTCATTTTGTCGAAGCCAATGCCGTAAACACCATTCACAGCACTCTGTGATACAAAGGCTTCAGGGTCTATTTCGTCAATAACACGGAATATATCACGAGTCTCTGAGCGGCGTGCAAGTATGAAAAGCATGCCCAATTCCTTTCCCGTATAGAAGCCACGAGCATCAATAAGCGTACAACCGCGTTCCACATCGCTATTGATGGCATTGCCAATCTCCTTCCATTTGTCGGAAACAACAAAGAATTGAACCGAACCACGCATACCATTGATAACGTAATCTACCACTCCTGTCATTATGAAAAGTGTGATATAACCATATATAACGTTCTCCCAGCTGTGCAAAACTAAGTAACCAGAGGTGATGATGATAAGGTCGCAACCCAATATTATCTTACCCAACGAGACATCATGATGCTTACTTATCATTGCAGCAATCACATCTGAGCCGCCAGTACTGGCATTATACTGTAAGGAAATGCCTGTTCCGAAGCCTAAAAGCACGCCACCTATAACGCTGGCAAGGAAAGGGTCGTCAGGAAAAAGGGTATTTCCTTCCATCACTTCTTGGAAGATTGTACTGGAAATGGTAAACACTACTACCGAAAAAATGGTACGAATGCAAAAGCGCCAACCCAATACTTTCAGGGCAATCAACAACAACGAGATATTCAGAACGAAGTAAGTTATTTGCACTGGTATTCCTGGTCCCCAGTAAAGAACCGATGAAAGACCTGCAATACCACCAATAGGAACTTTGTGAGGCAATATAAATGCACACCAACCAAAGCTGGATATAGATATAACAATGGCAATAATTAAGAGGTTTTTAATCTCTCTGTAAATCTGTTTTTGTGTAATTTTGCTCATATTTGTATTGGTATTTAATTTAAATTACGTGTTAAAATCAATTATATATTAAATATATTGTTTTTAAAGCGAAGTACAACCTGGATACAATATATTCTTTGTTATTCCTGAATTTGGACGCTTTAGCTATGCCTCGTATTCTGTTGGATCGGTTAATCCAGCTTCACTGAAAGCTTCTTTTCGCTCAATGCAAGTGCCACATTTACCGCAATGGCAATCGCCAGACTTATAACAACTCCATGTTTCAGCATAGTTAATGCCATATTTTGTACCGACGCGAACAATGTCAGCCTTTGTAAAATTGGTAAAGGCTGCCTCTATACGGGTATTATTGAATGTGCCTGCCTGAGTTGCAGCAGTCATTGCATCGATAAACTCGGGACGACAATCAGGATAAATAGTATGGTCGCCACCATGATTGGCAATGTAAATGCGGCTGAGATTATGACTTTCGGCAATGCCTGCAGCTATAGCGAGCATGATTCCGTTGCGGAATGGCACAACTGTAGACTTCATATTATCTTCTTCGTAATGACCTTCTGGAATTTTATCAGACCCTTCCAAAAGCGAACTCTTAAAGTATTGCTGCATAAAATGCAATGGGATAATAATGTGTTGGATGCCTAAGCGTTTGCAATGCAACGCTGCAAAGGGCAACTCCTTGCTTGCATGGTTCTGCCCATAGTCGAACGAAAGGGCTAAGGCGATAGTTTCTGCCTTGTCATATAAAAGCGTAATGGAATCCAGACCGCCGCTAACGATGATAATAGAATCTTTCATTTATGTCAGTTTATTACTGCAAAATTACAAAAAAGATTGCGTTTAGTTTCCTAATAGGATATTTTTTAGTATTTTTGCCGTTAGGAACGTATTCATTACAGTAATATAAAAACAAATCAGATGAAGATAAATGACTTTAACTTCGCTGGACAAAAAGCAATTGTTCGCGTCGATTTTAATGTACCATTGGACGAGAATGGCAATGTAACAGACGATACACGCATCCGTGGTGCCCTACCAACACTCCATAAAGTGCTAACTGATGGTGGCTCACTTATTATGATGAGCCACATGGGAAAGCCAAAAGGTAAAGTGAAACCAGAACTATCATTAAGCCAAATAGTAAAAAATGTAAGCGAAGCCCTTGGGGTTCCAGTAAAGTTTGCTAAGGATGCAGCCAATGCAGAAGCAGAAGTTGCAGCACTAAAACCTGGCGAAGCGCTCTTATTGGAGAACCTTCGCTTCTACGCAGAGGAAGAAGGAAAACCTGTTGGCGTAGAAAAAGGAACTCCAGAGTATGAGGTTGCTAAGAAAGAAATGAAGGTTCGTCAAGCTGATTTTGCTAAGAAATTAGCTTCGTATGCTGACGTATATGTAAACGATGCTTTTGGAACAGCTCACCGTAAGCACGCTTCAACAGCTGTAATTGCCGATTACTTCGATGCAGAACATAAGATGTTAGGCTTCTTAATGGAGAAAGAGGTAACTGCAATAGACAATGTTTTGAAGAATGCAGAGCATCCTTTCACTGCGATTATTGGAGGTTCTAAAGTTAGTTCAAAGCTTGGAGTCATCAAAAACCTACTCGATAAGGTGGATAATCTTATCATTGGAGGTGGCATGGGCTATACTTTCGTAAAGGCACAAGGCGGTAAGATTGGTCATTCATTGCACGAAGACGACCTAATGCCTGAAGCTTTAAACGTAATAGCAGCTGCAAAGGAAAAGGGAGTAAAGCTTTTACTCTCTGAGGCTTCTATTTGTGCACAGGAATTCTCTAACGATGCAGAGCGTAAAGAGTTCCCAATAAACCAGATTCCTGACGATTGGCAGGGTATGGACGCTGATCCTAAAACACTTGAGGGCTGGAAGAAGGTTATCCTTGAGTCAAAAACTATTCTTTGGAATGGTCCTATTGGTGTATTCGAATTTGATAATTTTGCTCATGGAACAGAAGAAATAGCAAAGTATGTTGCTGAAGCTACACAGAAGAATGGTGCATTCTCGCTCGTTGGAGGTGGCGATTCAGTTGCTGCTGTTAACAAGTTCGGTTTGGGCGATAAGGTCTCTTACGTATCAACAGGTGGCGGAGCAATGCTCGAAGCTATCGAAGGCAAGGTCCTTCCTGGTGTTGCAGCTATTGGAAAATAAGAATTGCTGAAGCGCTAAATAGTATTTACAGCATAATAAATAAGAAAGAAAGGAGGTCTCTTGAGGACTTCCTTTCTTTGTTTTTCAACGTTTGATAAAAGTTGATACCATGAAAATGAGATTGGAAGCTTTATCTCCAGTCCCTCTCCGAGTGGGAAGAGGAGGTGAGATTAGTACTGATTGGAGGAAGGAGCAACCTTTTTTTCATTTACTTTTTGTCTTTTTACCTTTAATAATTGAGTTCAATTGATGCATGGAAGACACGGTAAGGATCGAAGTATTCTGTGCAACTGTTGATCATATCCTGCAATGTGGCTTTTACTTTACCCTTATAAAGTTGCTTGTCGTTGATGATTACGGTTACAGGTTTGCGCATGTCAATAAGATGATTGTTCAGATAAATGCGCAACTGACCACCCTTAGCAATGGTGTAGGAACGAGTGAACTTCATTTCAATACCCCAATGCTTATCCTTTTCGATGGTGGTGTATTCAACGTTCTTAATATTAAGTTCAATGACATTATTGCTGATATTCATCTCGTAGTAGGTTCGGTTGGCTGACGGCGACTTTATCACCTGCAGGTTATAGAAGCCAGAACGATGACGCCCATCCATCTCATAATCCTCCCAGAGAACTGTCTTTGGATAAGGATTACGTACATAGCTCTTCATCCAGGGAGTAGTCGGATCATAGTCTATACGGTGCTGCATACCTGGAATGAGTGTAATACGATGGCGGAAAAGCGGACGTTTATCAGCCGAAAGCGGATGCGCCTTATGGGCTGCTTCGAACGCTTCTTGCGTGTAGCGAGTAAGTATGTTACGGTAGAATCCAGTGTCATCAGCACCTGTAAGGAATGAGAAACCAATGTTCGCACAGTTCTCAACAGGAGCATTCTTTAGCGGTTCTCCGCCAGCCATCGGTCCAGCAGCAGCCCAGTAGTCGGCGTAGAATGAGGCTAGACGTTGGCTGCCATAGCCTCCTTCAGATATACCTAACACGTAGATGCGGTTGGCATTAACGGCTCCACTGACGAGTGACTGGCGTATGAGTTTCTCCCAGGCAAACTGCTTAGCGACTTGCCACCAGCGGTAATAGTTGCCTTCGTTCGGTATCTGTGGGATGAAATAGATCGATGGAGCATCATTGAATCTGTTGCCTAAGAGTAGTCCTGTCTGCCACTCCTGTGATTTTGGTCCTGACCCATGCAGGTAGAGGAAAAGCGGTAGTTCGCCTTCAGCTTTTCCTTTTGAGCCGTAGTAGTAGGGCATAGTGGCATTCGGTTCTAGTCCTTGAGGTAGGTTCCATGCGTCCTGGTCACCCTTTTGCAGGCTTCCCAGCTGTGTTAGTTTCTCTTCCTTTAGTTCGCGGTTTGCCTCGCACCATGCCGTCCATACCATCTTTTCATTGGCGTCTATCTCATTTTTTTTGAGTTGTCTGCGGATGTCAGTAGAGTAGTTTTTGTTACGCTGAAAGGCCTCCTTGCTCTTCCAGTCCGTATTCTGTTTAGATTTTAAAGTCTGCAGAAAGTAGTTCTTCACCTTCTCTTGAAGGGATTGTGTGTGTGCCTGTAGGCTACTAGGTAACATAGAAAAGGAGAATGCTATTCCAAGTGTGAGGTCAATTTTATTAAAATGTATCATGCTTTTTGTCGGTTTTTTGTCCATTATGTGTCTTGCTTCAGATGCTTTGTCTGCTTCTTCTCCATTGATAATAAGTTGGTTAGTCGCTGCATGACCTGTAATGTAGTATTGTGATGGCATTTCCGCCTTCTTTATGAGCCTTTGACTCCATCTCTAAAACTCTTTACAGCATCTGTAGGGATGATGACAAAGGTACGCATAAAAAACGAGAAAGCCACATGTTTATGCTTTTCGATGATAAGGTTGAGGCTGACAGCGTTCAGAAAACAGGCATTTTAGCTACGCAAAGCAGATGTTATTACATTACAAATCGATTACTTTCTATTTTTACTTGTGTTATTCCTTACAAATAATATTTGTTATACGTGGCTTACATACCAGTTAATGATCATTGTAATATAAGGCGTAATGGACATTTGGTAGGCTGAAAGCTCACGGAACGCTTTTATT
>NZ_JABZSJ010000060.1:0-15134 GCF_015262605.1 Prevotella aurantiaca
ACAAGGTAAAGGAAGAATAAAAAGAGGATGTATCAATTTTGACACACCCTCTTTTCTTTTATTCTAATGAATCCTGTTAATATTATCGTTGCTTCTTAAGAATTCGCTGTGCGCAATCTGCTAACACTACTACTGCCGAAGCAAGAATACATACATCTTTAATAACCAATCTGCCTGCGCCCGTCAATAACGGGAATCCGTGCTCTCCACTTCCAAGGTCGGGCACCCATGCTTCGGGCGTTGTAACAAGGAAAGAAAGCGTTCCGATAGTCATTATTATAACTAATCCCGTTCCAACAAAGCCAATCTTTGGGAACCAAATGCCCAACAATGTCAAGATACCAAACGACATAATAGCCAAACCCAAGCCATGTGAGAAGGTATAAGTGTTATTCTCTTTATGCCATTCGTGCTTAACTTTGTCGAATTCTCCCTCTTTCAGCTTATAATCTTTATACTCAGGCGCGTCCTTAGCATAGAAGAAACTCATAAACGGACTATTAGCAACGAAAGGTACAATACCTTCTGCCTCGTAGTTCCAGAATTTCAAACCACCAATCCATACAAAAATTATAAAGATTGCAACGCGTACTAAATGAATTCCTATCCCTTTTAGAGATGCTGCCAGTTCGAGTACGAACTGTACTAATGATGCAATTTTGTTCATAAATGTTTAATCCTAAAATGTTATATCCTGTTTATAAAAATGTAAATAAATTGCTACAGCATAACAACAACCTCCTCTATTATTTGCTGTAAGCATCTAACTGTAAATAGTTAATATGTCGCAAAGGTATACATTTATTTTTAAACAACAAGCAATATTATTGTAATTGTTACAATATTTAGCTACATTTAATTGCCAAGAAAACGGATAATGCATAATCATCTGACCACCAAAGCTTTACAAAATAGGCTCTTTTGCAATGTAAAACAGGCACTATTACACGACAAAACAGGCTCTTTTGCAATGTAAAATAGGCACTTTTGAAAAACGATAGCGAAACTATTGTTTTAGATTACATTTTTCTTTACAAATCAGGGCAACTTAATTTGTAAATCCATACATTATATAGCAATTTGTTTTGTAATTGTTTTCATGGCACATTAAGAAAGATTTGAGAACAAAAAATGGGTGTGCTCAACAGATTGTTTGAGCACACCCACTTTAATACATATTGGTTAAAGCAGTGTCAGATATTATGCGCCGTGGAACAAATACTCTGCTTGAATATCCTTTGTAAGCTGTGTAAACAACTCTTCTTGCAAGCGGTCGGCAAGTTCAATGCCCTTTATGAGAATCTTATCGGAAAACTCCTGCAACATATCCTTTGCACGCAAAGGCTGTGTTTTGTAGATACGCAAGTACTCTTCCTCCATTTCGCGTTGGCGTTGGTCGGTTTCTTTCTCAAACTCCAGATATGCTTTCTTAATCATTGGTGCGTATTTGTTGTAGTTAACCATGCCCAATGTCATTACCTTACGGAACTTCCAGTAAGCCGAATCTACGCTCGCGACATTCGTACCTTTCTTATAAGCCTCCGGATAAGAGGTTATTCCCTGATAGAGCGGAAGGAATAAGCCAAGATCAGCCATACCCATTGCCACGTAGTTCACACATCCAATGGCTTGTGGAAGTTCTGGACGAACCTGCAAAATATGTGTTTGTGTTGTACGGAAGATAGAAACTGGACGATAGGGTTCCTTAGGATTGCTATGCAAATAAGGGTCGTGTTCTGTATTATCGTAGTGGAAACGGAAGGCATGACGCATATCTGCAATGCTAATTGGCTTCTCTGCTTTAGCATAAACTGGGAATGTATTCTTTGTAACATCATTCTTAATGCTTGGCGAGAACATTCCTTGCAATCCCCATACACGTGGATAGTTGTATGTGGTATCAAGTTTTATGTCGCGTGCATAAGCCTCGTGGAAATCGAAAACGCCCTTATTAGGGTCGTATAAACCATGTTTTTCGGCAAACTCCAACAGGTCGTTTGAAGCCATATAGTTTTCTGTATCCAGCGGGTCGTAAAGGCGGAAACGACTCTGATTACCAGTAACGAAATATTGATCTTTAGGCATACGACAAGCCAACCAACGATGACCACACGCTGTTTCAAGATACCATATCTCCTTATTATCTACAAAACCGATACCAAAACCTTCGGCAATACCATATTTTTCAATCAACATGCCTAATCGTTCAACGCCTTCGCGCGCTGTGCGAATATAGGGCAGAACGACATTAAACACGGCATTCTCAGCTATTCCAGTCTCTACGAGTGGATCATACTTCAACACTTCATCGCTACTGAATATACTTTCAGTAGCGCTCATGCCTACACCAGCAGTATTAAAGCCTGCACTTCCCCAGTGATTGGGCAGACAATAGGGTGCCAAAGCGCTATAACCCAAAGCCTCTTTAGGGAGTTCACAGCGGAAAGGACTATCTTTTGCAACGTATTCGGTTGCTCCTTCTGTTGTATCTTCGTAGATTTCGTAGTTCTTTGCCTCCATGGCGTCCCAGTCTTCGGAACGTGCTACTATCATAGAACCATCGCATGTCATGTCTTGTCCCACTATCATCGTGGTACATTCTGATGGTAAATTGCTTACCAAAACTTTGTTTTCTTTCATAAATATGTTCTGTTTTAAGATATAACTTCTAAGAGCAAATGTAAGTAAAATAATTGAATTGAAGAAGGAGATAAGCTGATTTATTATTATTTTACCTAATTGTAGGTAATCAAAAACATAATAAAAGACTGTCCAATTACTCTAAAATACAACTTTGTAGTATTTTCTATGGCCTGGTAGACTGACTTACTTTCTATTCGAGATGACACAGTAAACAATGTGTTCAAAAAGAGAATAGAAAGGTTCGGGATGGTAAAAATATATCAAACTAATTTACAAGAGGCCTGATACCAATAGAGGTGTTTTGGAGAAATAACCTTACTAAACAAACTTAAAAATAAGAGATAAATTCAATAATTTACATAATTAACTAAGAAAATAGGATATTATCTAAAGAATTCTAAGTAAATTTGCAGACAAATTGTATAATTACCGCTCAATGAGAAATAAGATATATTCCCTTGTAGCAATGCTTACAATGGCACTTGCACTGACTTCGTGCTTTGAAGACGAAGAGAAAAAACCAGAAAATAAGTCGCATGCAACTGCGATTATAGCTTTCTCTATAAAGGAAGTTAAGGCTCCTCGTGATACAGTTACCAAGTCTGGAAAAGACACAACAGTTATCGCTAAGATTCAATCCAAAGCATATAGATTCTATATCGACCAAAATAACGGCACAATCTACAACCCTGATTCGCTGCCTTATGGTACAAGAGTAAAGGCTACACTAGCAAACATCGCAACTAAAAGCGGTGGAAAGGTTTTCATTAAGGCTATTTCTGGAGAAGAACAGACGGCATTTAGTGAGAACGATTCTATTGATTTCTCGCAACCACGTATGGTTATGGTGTATTCACAAGACGGAAACTATCGTCGTTCATACACGATAACAGTGAATGTTCACAAGCAACGTGGCAACGAATTTACTTGGAAGGCATTCGATAACAATGCTAACTTTGCCATGTTTGAGAATGCAAAGATGATAAATTATAATGGTAAAATCTACGTATTCGGTAAGAAAGGCACCCAAACCATTGGTTACTTTACGGCTGAAAACGATGGAAACACTTGGACACAGCTTCCTACCACCTTTGCTGCAGAAGCTTATAAGAGTGCTATCGTAAGCCAAGGAGCCATATATTTGCTTGACAACGGACAAGTAAAGCGTTCGAATGACGGCTCAACATGGACAATAATGGGTACAGCATCACTTAAACAACTTGTTGCGACAAGCGAAACAGAGTTGTATGCTCTCTCTAATAGTAACACGCTTATGGCTTCTAAAGATGGTGGTGCAAACTGGATAACCGAAACATTGGATACTGATGCAGGTAAATTACCATCTGAAGGAGTTGGTTATATGTTTCAAATATTGGCAACAAACAGCAAGATAAGCAGAGTTGTTATCTTCGGAACAAATGCATCAAGCAACTATGTGATAACATGGAGTAAGCTGTTAGACTCTTCCAATCCAACAACAAACTACAAGTGGTCGTATGTTAAGTCAGAGGCAAGCGAAGCTTATCTGCTTCCTAAAAATAATTATCTTAACATTCTTAACTACAACAATAAAGCAATGGCATTTGGCGTTTCAACAGATGGAACGTTTGCACAAGTAAAGGAAAGCAGCAATAGTGGTATTGACTGGGTAGCCAACAAAACTTACGTTTATCCTGCTACTTCAGCCTCAGGATGCTTCGCAATAACAGCAGATAGTCAAAACTATCTTTGGATTATCAACGGAAATAAAGTTTGGAAAGGCAGAATTAATAGCATGGGCTGGACAAAACAACAGAAAGAATTTACAAGAACTACCTTCTAAAAGGAATGTAACTGAAAGGTTGTAAAACACTTTTAGCAATCATAAATTAATAGCAAAGATATGAAACGTATCCTCTTTTACATATTGCTCCTTATTATTTCTGCACCTCTTCAGGCGCAGGATGGTGAGGAATATAGAATGGAACTGGGTGCGGGAGCAGGCTTAATGGGCTACCTCGGCGATTTTAATGGTTCGCTGACAAAGAACCTTCAGCCTATGGGAACTATATTGGCACGCTATGCCTTCAACCCATATATGGGATTAAAGTTCAATATTTCGTATGGAAAGATGAAAGGAAAGTCAAGCGATGTAAAGACTTACTATCCTAAATTTGCAATATCTCCCTACGAATTCAACAACACTTTAATAGACGTTGGAGTTGCTTACGAATACAATTTCTGGCCGTATGGCACAGGAAGAGAATACAGAGGAGCACAACGATTAACTCCTTTTGTGTCTGGCGGATTAGGTGCTACCTACGTGCAAGTTAACAATGGTGATAAAAAATCAGTCTTCTCAGCAAATGTTCCTATAGGTATAGGTATCAAATACAAAATGGGTGAGCGAACAAACATCGGACTAACATGGGCGATGCATTTCTGTTTTTCTGATGAATTGGACGGCCAAAAGGACCCATATGATATAAAAAGTAGTGGTGCTTTCAAGAATACAGACAGCTATTCGACACTGCAACTCACCATTACTTATAGCTTTATGACAAAATGCCGTACTTGTCACAATGAAGATGAGTAGACTAAATCTGTCCTCATTGATTGGTAATTAAAATAAGAAACAATAAATCTTCGCAAACATGGCAGAAGAATTAGATATGAAACGCATACCACAGCACATTGCAATCATTATGGATGGCAATGGTCGCTGGGCTACCGAACGTAATAAACCACGCTCGTATGGTCATCAGGCTGGGGTTGATACAGTGCGTCGGATAACTTCAGAATGTACTCGGTTGGGCGTAAAGTATCTCACACTTTACACCTTTTCTACAGAAAACTGGAACCGTCCGACGGACGAAATCGCTGCACTTATGGGACTGGTACTTACTTCTCTTGAAGATGAAATCTTTATGAAGAACAATGTTCGCTTCCAAGTTATTGGCGATATCAAGCGTCTTCCAGAAGCAGTAGCAGTTAAACTGCAAGAAACTATGGAGCATACGGCTAAGAATAACGCCATGACAATGGTGGTAGCTCTTAGCTATTCCGCTCGTTGGGAGCTTACAGAAGCGACTAAACAGCTTGCTGCAAGGGTAGAAAAAGGCGAGTTAAACATTGAAGACATTGACGAAAGCACTATCAGCAATAGTCTTTGCACAAGCTTTATGCCCGATCCCGACTTACTTATCAGAACTGGTGGCGAGTTCCGCATATCGAATTACCTTCTTTGGCAGCTCGCTTATTCTGAACTATACTTCTGCGATACCTATTGGCCAGACTTCTCTGAAGAAGATTTGCATAAGGCAATTGCAGACTATCTGGGGCGTCAGCGTCGCTTTGGAAAAACAGAAAAGCAAGTAGAAACAGAACTAGAAAATAAAAAAGATACGCAATAAATGAGTAATACGAAAAAGGTCTTAATACTCTTGGCTGCTATTTTCAGCTTCAGCTTACAGATGAAAGCGCAGCAGAAAATAGTTAACCCTGTCATTTCATACGCTACCAATCCGCAGCAATATAAGTTAGCTGGTGTCGCTGTATCGGGAGTGGAAGGCTACGAAGATTATGTTCTTGTGGGAATCTCTGGATTAACTATAGGGCAAGACATTGAAATACCAAGTACAGCAATCACTAATGCTGTGAAGCGTTATTGGAAACATGGTTTGTTTTCTGACGTTTCAATAGCTGTCGATTCCTTGGTTGGTGAAAAGGCATACCTGCACATTTACTTAACGGCACGCCCACGAATTTCTACCATTAACTACTCTGGACTAAAGAAAACAGAGCGAGAAGACATGGAAAAGAAGCTGGGTATCATGAAAGGTGGGCAGATAACACCTAACATGATAGACCGTGCAAGAATTATTGCAAAGAAGTATTTTGAAGACAAAGGATACAAAGATGCTGTAGTGCAGATACGTCAGCGCGATGATGTTACGGCTAAAAATCAAGTTATTCTTGACGTTGATATTGACAAAAAAGAGAAGAAAAAGGTACGTAAGATTATTATAGATGGAAACAATCAGCTTGCTGATAAATATATAAAAGGTTCGCTTATTAAAAAAGGAGCATTTGAAAAAACAAACGAGACTGGCAAGCTTTCGAATATTTTCAAGCCTAAGAAGTTTACACCTGAACGCTGGGAAGAAGATAAAAAGCACCTTATTGAAAAGTATTACGAACACGGTTTCCGCGATGCAACTATCCTAAAAGATAGTATTTGGAACGAAGACGATAAGCACGTGAATGTATATGTAAAAGTTGACGAAGGGAAGAAATATTATATTCGCAACATCAATTGGGTGGGAAATACAGTTTATTCAACTGATTATCTTAATGCATTGCTTGATATGAAGAAAGGAGACGTCTACAATCAGAAATTCCTTTCCAAGCGTTTAATTGAGGACGAATCTTCTGTTGGTAACCAATATTGGAACCACGGATACCTCTTTTACAACTTACAACCTACGGAAATAAATATTGTTGGCGACTCTATTGACCTTGAAATGCGTATTTTCGAAGGTCAACAAGCACGCATCAAACGAGTGCGCATCAATGGTAATGACCGTATTTATGAGAATGTTGTTCGCCGTGAAATGCGTACAAAACCAGGCGATCTTTTTTCTAAAGAAGCTTTGATGCGTACTGCTCGTGACTTGGCATCTATGGGACACTTTGACCCAGAGTCAGTGAATCCAGATCCAAAACCAAACTATGAAGATGGCACTGTAGACATTAACTGGAACTTAAAACAGAAATCTAACGACCAAATACAGTTATCATTAGGTTGGGGGCAGATGGGTGCATTGTTGCAAATGGGCTTAAAACTGAACAACTTCTCTATTGCAAACTTGCTTAAAAAGAACAAGGAGCACAGAGGTTTCTTGCCTATCGGCGATGGCGAAACAATGTCGCTGAATGCCCAAACTAATGGTAAATATTATCAGTCTTACGGTTTGCAGTACGCCACAAACTGGTTTGGAGGCAAACGTCCTATACAATTTACACTCGGTGCAAATTTCTCGAAGTCTACCGATTTGAACTCAAACTACTACAGCCGCAGCTACATGGAGAACTATTATAATTACATGTATGGAGGCGTAGGAAACTATAATTACAACAACTACGAGAACTATCTCGACCCTAATAAATATATTCAAATTTGGGGTTTCTATGCAGGTTGGGGTAAGAGACTAAGATGGCCAGACGACTATTTCCAGCTTTCTGTACAGCTATCGTATCAGCGTTACATGTTGAAGAACTGGCGTTACTTCTTCATAATGTCTAATGGTACAGCCAACAACCTGAGCTTAAACCTTTCGCTCAATCGTAGTTCGACCGACAACCAGCTCTTCCCACGCACAGGTTCAGAGTTCACTGCGTCACTCTCGATTACTCCTCCATGGTCTAAATTCGACAAGAAAGACTACAAGAACCTTGCTAACGACCGTTTCTCTGCTACTTATCAGCAAGAGCAACAAGAGAAATACCGCTGGGTAGAATACCACAAATGGAAGTTTAAGGCACGCACCTTTACGGCTCTTACCAATGGTAGCAAATGCTTTGTATTGATGACTCGTGTTGAATTTGGTTTATTAGGAAGCTACAACCGCTATAAGAAGAGCCCATTTGAAACCTTCTATATGGGTGGTGATGGTATGAGTGGATATTCATCTAACTATGCTCAAGAAACCATAGGTTTGCGCGGTTACGATAATGGACAGCTTACACAGCACGGAGAAGGCTATGCTTACGATCGTATGACTCTTGAACTTCGCTATCCATTCCTCCTTGGTAATACAACCATTTATGGTCTTACCTTCTTAGAAGCAGGTAATGCTTGGACCGAAACATCGAAGTTCAATCCATTCGATATGAAGCGTTCTGCAGGTGTAGGTGTCCGTATCTTCCTTCCAATGATAGGTATGATGGGTATCGACTGGGCTTACGGATTTGACAAAGTCTTTGGTAAAAGAGGTGGAAGTCAGTTCCACTTCATATTGGGACAAGAATTTTAATAACTTAACAATGCCATTTCTCAACAGAAGAGGCATACAGATAACAAGAAGAAATATTGACAATGAAAAAGTTATTTGCATTATGCTTGGTAGCTGTTGTCGCTATAACAGCCCATGCGCAGAAGTTTGCGCTCCTTGATATGGAGTATGTGCTCAGCAATGTTCCTGCTTATGAACGTGCCAACGAGCAATTGAACCAAGTTAGTAAGAAGTGGCAAGCAGAAGTAGAAGCACTCAATACAGAAGCATCTACGATGTATAAGAATTATCAAAACGAGGTAGTATTCCTCTCACAAGAACAGAAAAAAAAGAAACAAGAAGCAATATTAGCAAAAGAAAAACAAGCAGCTGACTTGAAGCGCAAGTATTTCGGTCCAGAAGGAGAATTGTACAAGAAGCGTACTAGCCTTATCACTCCTATTCAAGACGAAATATACAACGCCGTCAAGGATATTGCCGACCAACGCGGTTATAGCCTCGTTATTGATCGTGCAAGCACAACAGCTGGCATCATCTATGGTTCTCCAAAGATTGATATTAGCAACGAGGTATTGGCAAAATTAGGTTATAGCAACCAATAAACGTAATGGTTGTAAAACCATAGAATAACAAAGAAGAAATAATATATAAGCAATTACAAACATTTTAAACTATAGAAAGAAATATGAAAAAGCTAATTTTAATGTTGATGCTCTGTGCTCCAATGAGTTTATTCGCACAGAAGTTTGGTCATCTTGACTCTCAAGCTCTCTTGCAGTCATTGCCAGAAGCTACTAACGTACAGAAAGAACTCGAAGCTAAAGGCAAGGAGTACGAGAAACAGCTTACTGATATGCAGACAGAACTGCAACGTAAGGCAGAAGAGTATGACAAGACAAAGAGCACAATGAACGCTACTAAGCAGGCTGAAACAGAGAAGGCACTTCAGGATATGTACACAAAAATTCAGCAAACTGCACAAGACAACCAGAAGGCTTTCAACGATCAACAACAGCAAAAGCTTGGTCCTGTACTTGATAAGGTACGCAAAGCTATCGAAGCTGTATCAAAGGCTGGTGGTTATGTTTATATTATGGAAAAGGCAGCAGGCCAACCCCTTTACATCAACGAGGCTATCAGCAAGGATATCACTGCTGAGGTGAAGGCTCAACTTGCTAAAATGAAGTAATAAGATACGGAGGTCGGGGTGGACCTAATCGTCCATTCCGATGTTCCTAAAAGCGGGTGTCGTTTCCCCGTTACCATTTCCCAACGCTATAAAAGCGAACAGGAAAGAGTGAGACCACCGCAAGAACATAATTGTTGCGGTGGTCTTTTTTTATTTACTCATACAAGGATAAAACCAAAATATTATGATGAGAAAGACTTTATTATTTCTCTTTCTTGCTGCCTTACCACTCATGGTAAGTGCACAAAGTGCAATGAAATTTGCCTATTTCAATTACAACGAAGTTTTGAGTGCTATGCCCGAATATGCTGTTGCGGCACGTAACATCAGCGATCTTCGTGCAAAATACGATGCAGAAACAAAACGTTCGGAAAACGATTTCCACGCAAAATACGAAGATTTTCTTGAGGGTCAGCACAACTTTGCGCCTTCAATCCTAAAGAAACGTCAAGCAGAACTGCAGGAATTGTTAGACAAAAACATAGCATTTAAGAAGGAATCTGACCGCTTAATAGAGCAAGCTGAACAGCAAGCATATGCTCCAGTACACGCTAAACTAAAACGTGTAATTGCTAAAATGGCGCAGGAAAACGGCTACGCTTTCGTTCTCAATGCCGACAACAATGCTTTGCCCTACGTGAACAATATGGTTGGCGAAGATATTACAATAGCTTTGAAAACAGCTTTACAATAAATTTATGAATAAGTTGCTACCGCAGGCACCTGGTCCGATAGGTGTTTTTGACTCTGGATATGGCGGTCTGACCATACTAAAGTCTATTCGTGAATTGCTGCCACAATACGATTACGTTTATCTTGGCGACAATGCACGTGCTCCTTATGGCTCTCGCTCGTTCGATATTGTCTACCAATTCACCCGTCAAGCGATAATGAAGCTATTCGAAATGGGTTGCCAATTAGTTATTCTCGGTTGTAACACTGCATCGGCAAAAGCACTTCGAAGCATTCAACAAAACGATTTGCCCAACATCGACCCACTTCGTCGTGTGCTCGGAGTCATCCGTCCTACAGCTGAAGTTGCAGGTAAACTAACCGAAACTAAGCATGTTGGCATTCTCGCTACACCAGGAACCATTAAAAGCGAAAGCTACAATATGGAGATAAACAAGCTGTGGCCAGAGCTAAGTGTTACAGGCGTTGCTTGTCCGTTGTGGGTTCCTATTGTCGAAAACAACGAGGCTGAAGGTGCAGGTGCCGATTATTTCGTTAAGAAACGCATCAATCATATCTTGTGGTTAGACCCCGATATCGACACACTTATATTGGGTTGCACCCACTACCCTATTCTTATGCCAAAGATAGAACAATACGTTCCAGACGGCATACAGATTGTATCGCAAGGCGAATATGTAGCTGACAGTTTGAAAGACTATCTTTCTCGCCACACCGATATGGATGCTCGCTGCACCAAAGATGGCACAGTGCGTTATTATACCACTGAAAATGCCGAAAAGTTCAAGGAGGCTGCACGTATATTCGGGGCCGAAGATATGAATGTAGAACACATAGATTTAGAGTAATAGGTAGGTGTTTAAGTTTGGACACCTACCTATTATTTTTTTATCCCTCCCTTTTCTTCCCCATTATTTGTATGCATCTAAAACTTTAAACAGCAGCATACTTATTCTTTCAGCAACTAATTCAGAAAAGTAATGATACCTTCTGATACTACTTTAAACACTGCTACATTTCGCATCAGACGAAAGAAAACAAGATAAAAAACATGTAAATATTTTTCACAACCGCTACTACTATGCAAAACGCTTACTACCAATGCTTTACAATAGGTATTGTTTTGCATTACAAAAGCACCTCTTTTGCAATGCAAAACAACCTATACAGCAACGCAAAACAGCTACTTTTGCAATATCAAACAACTATCATCGGTTTACACTTGCATTTTTCTTTACATAAAAAACAGCTCTATCTTGAAAGCAAAACTGTTATATACGAAAATCGCACCCCCATAATGGGGGTGCGATTATTCTTAATTCAAATGTTAAATCCACTGATTCTTTTGCGTTAGCAAGGTAATAAGCGGCTGTATTACTTTCATTCAGGACTGGAAAAAGTATGCTACCACCACTCCTTAAAGCCATACTACTTGCGACCGAAGTCAGCTGGAATTTCGCCCCACTCTTTTGTTTCCCACTTTATAATGGGCGTAGTTATGGTGTGGGTGCGCAACCATTGTTCTGCGCGCGCTATGATAGCGTGTAGCTCTGCAGTCTTTTCGTTAAGCTCCAAAGTAGTTTTACATTTCTTTTTACCCACCCATAAGATAGCGTTGTACGAGTCGCTGTATATAACTTTGCCCTTAATGCCTTGCTTTTCCATTAGTGCCAGCGCATGAACTATCGCCAGAAACTCGCCAATATTGTTCGTTCCCATTGTAGGACCGAAGTGAAAGATACGCTGTCCTGTAGCAAGATCGATACATTGGTACTCCATTGGTCCAGGATTTCCTGAACACGCAGCATCTACGGCCCACGCATTTGCTTTCACACACATGGGTAAAGGCAACACGGTGTCGTGTCTATTCTCGGGTGGGTTTTGTAGTTTCATCGGCTTATATATATAAATAAGGTGTAAATCAAAGGTTTTTTGGATGTGTTTTTTTACTCTTAACAGTAAGTTAGAAAGGTCTTACAAATCTTTTATATCATACCCTTCAGCTTTCAATTCTTCAACTACGCTTTGCAATACCATTAGTCCTAATTGTTCCCCAGCTTGAAAAAGGTCTCTCGAAAGCGAAGGGGTTGTTCTCGCAACTTTGCGCCCTAAGTCGGTTTCATAAAAGGCAATAAGTCCTTTTATATCCTCTAACGTATAATAACGCTCATAAAAGGGCGCATAGAGTTCCACTGCTCGTTTAAGAAAAACTACTTGAAACTTAGCTTCTATCTTAGCAAACACATCGTCAGAAATATCTTTCAACATTTTTCTAAGATTGTTCATAATAAGTGGAAATTGCGCTTTCAATGTCGTTTTACTGCCCGACACCTCCATAAACTTATCCACTGCTTCGGCAAAAGCTGTATCAGTGCCTTCTGGAACTTCTACGCTTTGCGCATTCAGTTTGCAAGAAAAGGCTGCAAAAGAAACGAGAAAAAGGGTTAAAAATACTTTTTTCATAATTTCGTTATTGTTGTTTAGTGTGATAATAAATGGTTTTCAGTATTTTTAAAACCAGTAATATTAATAGAGATTTCCCTCTCAGAAACGAGAGGGAAATAGGGATATATTACATACGTTCTGGCACTTCGATGCCCAAAAGCTCCATACCGTTCTTGATTACTTTGGCTACATTCTGCGCCAAGACAAGGCGTGTAGTCTTTTCGTCTTCGGTGTCTGCGTTCAGAATACTGTAATCGTGGTAGAACTGGTTGAACTCTTTTGTAAGTTCGTAGCAGTAGTTCGCAATACCACTCGGGCTGTAATCGACGCCTGCCTGTGCTACGGCTGCGCCAAAATCGTTCATCTTCTGAATGAGCGCAATCTCCTTTTCGTTCATTGGAGCATTGTCGGCAACTGCCGTCGGAATAGCGATGCCTTGTGCGGCAGCCTTGCGGAGAATGCTGCGAATACGTGCGTAGGTATATTGAATGAACGGACCCGTGTTGCCATTAAAGTCGATTGACTCTTCCGGATTGAAGAGCATATTCTTTCGTGCGTCTACTTTCAGAATGAAATACTTCAGCGCACCCAGACCCACGATGCGTGCAATTTCGTTCTTTTCCGCTTCGGTAATGTCTTCCAACTTATTCACCTTGTCCTCGCTAAGCGCACGGGCGTTCTGTATCATCGAAGCTATAAGGTCGTCGGCATCTACCACTGTGCCCTCGCGGCTCTTCATCTTGCCGTTTGGAAGTTCCACCATACCGTAAGAGAAGTGCACCAAATCCTTTCCCCACTTAAAACCGAGGCGGTCTAAAAGAATGGAAAGCACTTGGAAATGGTAGTTCTGCTCGTTGCCTACGACGTAAATCATCTTGTCAATAGTATAATCCTTGAAGCGCATTTCAGCAGTTCCGATGTCCTGTGTCATATACACCGATGTACCGTCGCTTCTCAAAAGCAGCTTTTGGTCTAAGCCCTCGTTGGTTAGGTCAGCCCATACAGAGTTGTCGTCCTTGCGCACGAACAAGCCTTTAGCCAAACCTTCTTCCACCTTTTTCTTTCCTTCAAGATAGGTTTTGCTTTCATAATATATCTTGTCGAAGCCTACACCGAGTGCCTTATAGGTTTCGTCGAAGCCTGCATATACCCAGTTGTTCATCTTTTCCCATAGCGCACGCACTTCTGGGTCGTTTGCTTCCCACTTTACAAGCATAGCGCGCGCTTCCTTCATCAGTGCCGATTCTTGTTCAGCCTTAGCTTTTGCAGCCTCATCATCTAAGCCTTCGCCTTTGAATTGAGCCATGAGTGTAGCGAGTTCTTCACGATAATGCTTGTCGAACGCTACATAGAAATCTCCGATAAGGTGGTCGCCCTTCTTTCCTGCCTGCTCTGGTGTGATACCGTTTCCCCACTTCTGCCACGCAAGCATCGACTTACAGATGTGAATACCACGGTCGTTCACAATGTTGGTCTTCACCACTTTGTAGCCATTAGCCTCCATAATCTTCGACAACGACCAACCTAAAAGATTGTTACGCACGTGTCCTAAATGGAGTGGTTTATTAGTATTAGGCGACGAATACTCCACCATGGCGAGCGGACTGTCTGCCGTTACTTGCTTTTCGCCGAACTTCTCGTTGGCGTGAATATCGTTAAGAAGTCCTATCCACGCTGCAGGAGCAATGACAAGGTTTAGGAAACCCTTTACAACATTGAAGTCGGCAATCGCCTTGCAGTTTGCTTTCAGATATTCGCCCACCTCCTGTGCCGTTGCTTCAGGACTTTTTCGAGAAGTCTTCAGCAATGGGAACATTACCAACGTAAGGTTTCCTTCAAAGTTTGCCTTTGTCTTTTGCAACTGTATCATCTGTGCTGGAATCTCTGCACCGTACAGTTCTTTTACGGCTGCCAATGCCGCAGTAGTTATCTGGTCTTCTATTTTCATATTCCTTGATTATTTATATTTTGTTGCAAAGGTACTAAAAACTTTGTAACTTTTGCCAACCGACACCTTATATATAATAGAGGGAATTCTGAAAAAATAAATGCAACTGCAAACTTTTTTTCTTTGATTCAGCCAACAAGAAGAAAAAAAATACAGAACGAGAGTATTTAGTCCCCCCTTAAAAACCTAATATTCCTCTGATTCATAGTATATTATCCTGTAA
>NZ_JABZSJ010000010.1:0-55773 GCF_015262605.1 Prevotella aurantiaca
CGATAACCAGAATCGTGGAAAAGGATTATTATCAGCATAACTTCTGCCTTTGACATTGTAGAATTTCGATGATATTTCCTTTTTCCTGTAGGTTTTAGTGTATATTTTGCTGTCATTGCATCAAAAAACTTGCAGAAGTCGTCTGCCATATAAAATATTTCAGTAACTCCTCCATAGGTGATTATTACGGTTTTTATTTATAACTATTTGTATATTAGCTCCTTAATGCTACAACGATTTTCACTAATCACCAAATCCATAGACACTTATAATTCGTCGAACTCACGGTAACATGAAAGCAAAAACAAGAGAGACTGCAATCTATAAGAGGCTTTACGCGGATACCATCAGTAGTGAGAACATTAATCTTAATATAAAGATTTACACGCTCATAACAGCTGTTTTTTAGGGAATCTCTGCGCTTTCTCTCCTTGCATTAGAGCAGAACGGAGGGAGGGAAGAACTGTTCAGATGTAAAGATTATTCCCATCTGCTTTTTAATCTACGATCTTTTGATGTGTAAAAGGGCATATTTTGCAATGCAAAAGGACACCTTTTACAAGCCCGTTTGTAACCTATTGATATCTTGAAGGTTACAAAGGAGATAAAGAAGGGATATGGTAGGGAAAGTGAAAGATAGCGAAGTGAGAAGTGTAAGGATTTTTGTTTCTGTTCGTTCCGTTGTGTTTTTCAAAGTAAGGTCAGTGTGCTTTGTCATCAGGGTAGCGGCTTTACCGATTCAAAAGGTGGGTGAACAGACTGAGAAACGGACGTGAAGAAGACGAAAAAAACGGCGGGATTGGCAATAAAAAATGTGCCTTTCAGTCGGTGATTTTTTAACGTTCCAACGACAGTTTACAAAGAATTAATTGTGTTTCAGCAACAGAACCATGACCAATAATATGGACCATTATGGATATACTGTAAGCTGAGAGTCTACTTAATAGATTCAGCTCGCACGCTCTATGTCCTCCTTTAAAAAGGACAAAGAGCTTCACGAGCTGTAGAAGGAGAAGTTTTCAATTCAACTTATATCACTTCTCAAATAGATTACCGATATCCTTATGCTATAGAAGAAGAAGTTTTTATCTCAACTTATAGCCCTTGAATGCATAGAAAAGGATATAAGAGAAGCTGACAAAACAGATCCCATACGCATATTGAATGTTGCTAACATCCTTAATAAGTCCGAACAACACAGTGATAACAGCACCACCGATAAGTCCCATTGTCATTAGTGATGAGCCTTCCTTGGTATATTTACCCAAGTCCATAAGAGCCAAAGGCCAGAATGCTGGCCACATCAATGAGCAGCCTAATGCCATAATACCTACAGCATAAATACTATAAACACCCGGGAGTAACAATACAAGTAGCGTTCCAAACAGTGCAACGAAGGAACAGATCTGTAAGGCTTTCGTCTGTGAAAGATACTTAGGAATAAGAATAATACCTACGATATATCCTATACTGATGCTGATTGGGGTAATCCATGAGTACGTATGAGGATGAGGAAGACCTAATTCACTTGCATAATCTATAAGTGTACCCAAGACGATGGTCTCTGAACCAACATAAAAGAATATGGCAATTGCTCCAAGAACAAGATGTGGGAACTGGAAGACAGAATGCTTACTGTTTGCGTAGTCGGATACTGCTGAATCTGCATCAGCGTCATCTTCTCCAGCAGCTTTCACCTCTGGCAATGGTGATATAAGTGCTACGACACCTAAGATTACAAATAAGCAGATTATAACCAAGAACGGTTTGTCAAGATCTTCCAAGCCAACACCTCCACTATTACTTGCAAAAAGAGCAATAAACAAAGGTGATACAGGCCATGCTAACTTGTTTATCATGCCCATAATAGAGATTCTTTTTGCTGCACTTTCCGTTGGTCCAAGGATTGTTACATAAGGATTTATAGCAGATTGTAGGAACGTATTAGCTGTTCCACAAAGGAAAGATGCCAATAAAAAGATAATGAAACTCCTTTCAGCTGCAGAGAGAATAAAAACTCCGAAGGCTATAGCAAACATGGCAAAAGCTGCAGCCATCGTACGCTTATACCCAATTTTACTTATCAATAAGCCTGCTGGATAACCAAAGATAAGGAATGGTAAGAACGTAGCACCTATAAGCATATATGCTTCTGTGGACGAAACGCTTAGCGAAACCTTCAATACTGGTACTAATAAGGAATTGATTCCCAATGCAAAGCCACAAGTAAAGAACATGAAAGCAAGGAAAAGCATTGGTGTAATGAAGTTGTTTTTTTCTTTCATAGAGAATCTTTTTTGAATTAAAAATTAATTGTTATGTTTTAAAAATCCGCTTTTTTTGACTATAGTTATCTTTAAAATGCAAAGTTACTACTTTTTTTAATAATAACATACACTATCTTTGCGTTATTATAGACTATATTTACATTTGCAGAAAAAGATGGTAATACTTGATAGAAAGATAGTACATAATGTGCAAACCATGTGCAGTCACATTACATACACTGAGTTTAATCTACCATTTCATAGACATTCCGAATATGAACTCATCCTGTTTACCAGCGGAAGTGGGACTGAATTTGTTGGAGAGGGGGTTGCTGACTACAAAAAGGGCGACGTTGCACTTATCGGAAGTAATATTCCCCATCTGCATTTATGCAAAAGTAGAATGGGAAATAGCCAAGAAACAGAAGCTATGGAACATAGTACAAGTGAAACAATACAGTTCAGTCCAGGCATATTTCCACCCGATATTCTTAACCTACCAGACTATGAACATATTGCTGATTTGCTATCGAAAAGCCAGTATGGCATACGTTTCTATGATGAAGGATTATATGAGGACCTCCTCTCAAGGTTATCTTTGTTCGATTCACAGTCCTATACAAGGCGTCTGATTGCTTTGTATGAGATTCTCGAAAGATTATATAACTGTTCACAAACAAAGCTATTATCACCAATAGCATTCAGCCATTACAAAGCTCCTAATACCGATACTGCCATTGACAAGGTATTCACCTATTTATATAATAACTTCCAGAAGAAGATTGTTCTGGCGGAACTTGCTGACTTTGTTAGTCAGAATCCGACGTCACTTTGCCGATATTTTAAGAAATGTACCAACAAGAGTATATTCCAAGTACTTGCCAATATACGCATTGAATATGCTTGTAAATTACTAACTCATTCGAACCTTACGGTCAATGAAGTGGCTTTTAACTCGGGATACAATACACCAACACTGTTTTACGAACAATTCTTAAGAGAGATACATCTAACCCCAAATGAATACAGACAACACATTAACGCTGAGAAAATCAGCAACCATATGAATATAACAATTGGTTCGCCGCAAGACTCAACACATAGTAAATAACGTGAGTTCGACGGATTCAGAACGATGTAAGGGGAGTGTAAATGATCCTTTGTACATTGATGCACGGCTTCTTTGGAAACAGGCAATAGGCAGCAATTGCCCCTAATAAGTTGACGATGAAATTGTCAAAGCATCTATGTCTGGAGTGTTCCACCTGCGAAATGTTCTTAAGTTCATCATTCACAGTCTCTATAATGGCTCTTTTTCTGAGTAAAAGTCTGTCTGAAACACTCATTAACGCTCCTTTCATGTTACTTTTCAATTTGGTAATAAGCTGTATTCCGTCAACGAAAAGCCTTTGAAAGAGGTTAATAGTTTTAAAACTATTATTGGTATATTTTGTTGTGCTTATTATGAGCTATACAGATACTGTTTCTTGGGGACTTTGGAAAAAAAATCCATTTCATCTTGGTATGCTCTTTATAGTGATATTTGATAGAATACAAAACAAAATGCTTTTCCCTGACGAAAATAAAAAATAATATAAACGCGCCAATAGAAATAGTTTTATTGGCGTGTTTGCTTTATTTTTATTTCTTTCCTGTACTCAATTATTTTTTCGAACAATAATTCCTAAGTAGCGATAAATTGCCCATGCAATGATAGAAGTAAAGGCATAGACAAGTAGGAAAGCGATAACAACACGATAGTATTGGCCTGAATAACCCATACCGATACGTTGTAATAAAGAAGAAACAATAAGTGGTATGCCTCCAGAAAAGAAATAATAAACAATGCTACGCTGCCCTGTCCATTCTAACCATGTAACGTTTCCTAACTGTTTAGCTAAACTAACAAGGAATAAAGTGCAAATAAAGGTATCGAAAATAAATATGCACCAATTGTTTACTTGTATGGGTTCGATAAGCAGACTTATGCCTTGCGTATGTTCATATACTTTTATAATTACTAAAAGTATAAATAAAAAGAAAGATGATGATAGGTTGTGGAAACGGTGGAAAACATTTTCCCATTTATGGTAAAAATAGCCAAAACAAAGGATAGGGAGTGCCATACAAGCATTTTCTATTTGCCAATAAATATTGGAATAACGTGTGGAAAGAAAATAACAAGCTACCGACCCTATAAGAGAAAGTATTAATAATCCCCAAGTTTTACCTTTGCATGCCCATAACACAGTGGAAAAAACAAATTCTGCTACAATAAGAGCCGCTATGAACCACGATGCTTGTCCTGTAATAACAGAAAGTAAGGTTTCTGAAATATCGAATCCGTGTGCAAAAGCTTTAGGAATAGCGATAAAGGTTGTAAAAACAACATAAGGCAATAATAGATATTGTGCAATGGCTTTAAGCTTATGTTGCAGCAAAAATGGTGTGTCTTTATAAAAAAGATAACCTGAGAGAAAGAAAAAAGCGACCAACACATTGGCTACATAATAATTGTAGCCGATAATGTTGTCGCCTGTATAATATATTTCAGTATGGTCGAGCAATATAGCCACCATACAAAAACCTCGCAATAGGTCTATCCAGTGTTTGCGTTTATTTTGTTTTAATTCACAACTGCTATCTTGCATACTGTTCCGTTATTACCTTCTTGGTCGGCTGTTTGCACCATGTAAACTCCCGATGCTACACGTTTTCCGTTTAAATCGTTGCCATCCCATGTAAATGTACCGCCATTACTTGTACCTTTTGCTACGAGTACGCCATTTGTGGTAACAATTTTTACATCAGAATTGTAAGCTAAACCAACAACTGTTATCAAACCTGTGTAACCTGGACGTACAGGATTAGGATAAGCATAAGTGTCTTCTCCGCCTGGATTATCAGATGGTTTTGTAGCATCACTCATATACGAGCATAATCCTTTTTCGGTTCCGATGAAAACTTCGCCTGTTTTGTCGTTGATGGCAATACTTTCTATATCGTTTGAAAGAAGTTTGCTGTTACTGCTTAGGAAGTGTTGTACCTGTTTCATGTTATCGGCACTGATAAGATAAACACCATTTCCATTTGTACCAAACCATTTTCTGCCGCCACCATCAATAGCTATGCTCGAAATATCTACACCAGCCAATAAATAATCAGCAAGATTTGTTCCGTCGTTACGTGGTATTTTTATTTGTTCGAAAATAGCATCTGAAGGATTTTGCATCTGGTCTACATTAAGACGAAGTGGTCCAACATTTGTTCCAACCCAAATATTTTGATAAGCATCTTCTACTACGCAACGCATTTGAATTACCATGATAGGCGCACCATCTTGGTTTTTGAAATTCTTGAAAACACTTAGCTTGTCGGTTTCGGGATTATAGCAAAATAAGCCTGGTGCTTCGTAGTGGTTGTTTACAAACCATATTAAACCGCGACTATCAAGAATTGGACGACGCATTACTTGCAGAGTTAATTTACCATTCATAAGTTCTGGTTTAGAATGGTCGGTCATAGTTCCGTCGGGCGATAACTTTAATAAAGAAGTTTCTCTGGTACCGCAATTCAATATCCATAAATTATTTTTTCTATCGAAAATCAATCCTTGAATAGGCACATAGTCGTTGCCCAAATCTTCATTAGTAATAGTATTAATAGTGGGGTGCAGAAGACTATTTTCTTTATTGAAATACTTCTTTAATTTGCCATCTAAAAATTCGTATAATCCTGCTCGTCCTCCTACAAATACGTGTTCAGGATTCTTCGGGTCTACTGCTAAACAGTTCATATCGTGATAGTAATAACCCGTTATTTTGTCTAATTCGTCTTGGAAGATACTCCATTCGTCTTTTTTCAATATCTGAATGGTTCCAGGTTGGTTTAGTCCTATTGCTCCTGGTTCGAATGCTCCACCTGTTGAATAAAGACGATCGTTAAGATATTGCATGAAGAAAAAACGATTGTATTTAGGACCACCTGGTTGTAAAGCTTTTACTTTCTCCAATAATTCAGGTGCAATAGTTTTGTTTTGTGCTACATAGTTACTTACCCATTGCCAATTGTTTTTATCCAATAGATTATCGGAAAGCAATGCTCGGAAGATTCCTTGTTCGCTGCTTGCAGCATAAATATAGTTTCCTTCTATAAATGTATAGTTTACATTGAAACCAAGATTGTAAGTATCGCTTATTTCGGCCTTGCCTACATTTACTTTTAATATGCCAAATCCTGTTGAGATATAGCAATACGCCCCATTTGTATAAAGACTATTTATCTTTTTATTGGCTGTCATTGCTTTTCTGTAATAATCGGAAAGGCTTATAATTTCGCCTTTTGAGGTAAGAAGATCAATATTTTGGTCCGAATAAGCAATTACCAATCGCTGGGCTACATTGTTCCATGCAATAAATTCAATGTGAGTATCATTCAGTCCATTTATCTTGTCGAATGTCTGAATACTATTGTCCTTTTCGTTATAAGTGTAAAGGTCATTAGATGCAAGTACATAAAGCAGATTGCCTCCTTTCTCAATCCATTGCACATTACTATATGCCATATAGTTTTTCCATGTACCTGTACCACTGCTAAAACTATAGAGTGGAAACATAAGAAGCAAGCAAATAATTGCAAGTATATTTGTTCTTTTCATCATTTTCTGATCGAATTATAGTGTAAGAAATAAATAAGCTTATAGATATTAAACAAGAAAACGCTTGGATTATTGCCTTTAAGGTTGTGTTTTAACGGTTTATGTAGAAGTTTATAAAGCCACACCCCTACCCAACTGATGTGCATTTTACGCAGTTTTTCAGCCATTTCTAATAGGTTAGAATAGCCTTTCAGTTCAGTTTGGAAAATAGAAAGGGTGCGCAATGCCTCTTCTGTTTTGCGTAGAAACACTGCGTTAAGTTCAAAATCGTCGAATAAAACAGGATTGTCGATATGGTTGATTTGGGCATTTAATGCTTTGAAGCGTTTTCCAAGCAGTACATCTTCAAAGCCATATTGCTTTATATCTTCATTATAAGGTGTTGTTCCTACCAATTTTCTGTGAGCCATGAAATTGGTACTGAGGTGCTGATAAGGTGTTTTTCTTCTATTTTTAGCACTGATTGCTTCTTTTGAAGCATGTTCATAACGGTATCTAAGGTTGTTGTTCCATCTGTTTTCGTCTTCAACAATACTAATACCACCCACCACAACATCGCCTTCGGCTTTTAGATAATTGTGTATGAACCGTGTATTGTTAAGGGAAAGGTCGCCATCAATAAATAAAATCCATTCTTTTGACGACTGAGAAACAAGATAATTGCGGATAGCCGACCTACCAATATTTTGTTCTCGTTCTATATATTGAACGCCTTCAAGTTGCGAAATAACTCTGTTTTTTATTATAAACCTTTTATCAGGCGATGCATCGTCGGCAACAATAATTTCGAAATCTGCCCCTTCTGCTACACACTGTCGTTGCAATTCACTGATAAGTGCAGTGCAATCACAGTTATAAGTGGGCAGCAGAATGGACAAACTTTTATTCATTATATTTGCTTTAGATATTCGGCAAGCTTACGAACGGCACGAGCTCGGTGCGAAATTTGGTTCTTAATATCTTCTCCAAGTTCCGCAAAACTCTTGTCATAGCCTTCAGGAATAAAGATAGGGTCGTAACCAAAACCTTCTGTTCCCGATTTTTCTGTAGCAATATGACCTTCTACTCTACCTTCAAATTGATGTTCTTTACCATCAATAATTAAAGATATTACTGTTCGGAAGTGAGCTTTTCTATTTGTTGTATCGCCTAATTTACAAAGCAATTTGCGCATATTTGCTTCGCTATCGTGATCGGTATGTTCATCGTATCGTGCTGAACGTACACCAGGTTCACCACCAAGTGCATCTACTTCGAGGCCCGTATCATCGGCAAAGCAATTCAAACGATAGTTATCGTAGATGTAATGCGATTTTATACTTGCATTTCCTTCCAACGTATCGGCTGTTTCTGGTATGTCCACATCACAGCCAATATCTTTTAACGATACAATATCAAAGTCGTTTCCAAGAATGTCTTTAATCTCGGAAAGCTTGTGTTTATTATTTGTAGCAAATACTATTTTCATTTTATTGTTCGTTGTTTGTTTCCGATTGATTGTTCGGATAGACTTGAGACAGCACCTTTTCAGCATTCTTAGTGCTTACTTTTATTTTGTCGAAGCCTTCTCCATAGACACCAATTACTGAACTTTGGCTGACAAAAGCCAATGGGTCGATAATCTTGACAATGCGGAATATAGACTGACTTTCGTTGCGTTTTGCCATTAAGCAAATTACTTTTACGTCCTTTCCAGTGTACCAACCATGTCCATCAAGTATTGTTATGCCTCGGTCGCGTTCTTGCATGATAGCGTCAGCAATTTCTTCATACTTCTTTGAAAATATGAGAAACTGCACAGATTGGCGTCTTAAGTTCATTACGTGGTCAAGTATGAAGCACTCAATAAACATGGTACATAAACCGAAAACGACTTTATGCAGACGTTTAAGATAGCTTCCAAACTGTGGGAAAAGCATACAACTGCCTATAATACATATATCGACAGCCATTAGAACTTGGCCTAATGAAATGTTTTTATATTTGTTTATACAGGCTGCCACAATATCTGTACCGCCCATACTGCCACCATTGAGGAAGATTACAGCCATTCCTGTACCTGTAATACAACATCCCACAATGAGAGACATAAACTTTTGGTCTTCACCTAATATCTTTATAAAATTTCCGCTCGCATCTAAAGGCATTAGTTCTTGTGCAAACTTTAGCATGAAATACAAGGCCACAATAGCATAAATAGTCTTCATCAAGAACTTTATGCCCAAGATTTTCAATGCAACGCCTAACAATGCGAGGTTGACAATCATATAAGTGTTCTCCAGTTTAAACTGTGTTGCATAGTAAATAATAGCCGATAAACCTGTTACGCCACCTGTTACAATCTCGTAAGGCATTAAAAATACTGTGAATGCCGATGCATATAGAAGCAGACCTATTGTTATTAAGACATAGTCTTTTATCTCGCTTCTGATTAATTGTTGATTTATTGTCATATCCTGATAATTATTAGGCACATTCGTGATTGTTCTTTCAGTTCACGAATGTGCCCTATTTAAAATTTATTTATAAACGATGTTTACAATCTTCTTTGGTACAACTATCACTTTTACGATAGTTTTTCCTTCTGTGTATTTCAAACTTCTCTCATCGTTTACAGCTGCTTTTTCAATATCTTCCTTGCTTGCATCAGTAGGGAAAGTCATCTGAAAGCGTGCTTTTCCATTGAAAGAAATGGTGAGTTGAACCTCGTCTTCAGTCAGATTAGCTTCGTCCCAAGTTGGCCATTGTGCATCGCAAACACTATTCTTCTCACCAATCGCCTCCCAAAGTTCTTCAGCAATGTGTGGAGCAAATGGAGCTATTAAGATAAGTAAACTGCGTAATAAGCCACGATTGTTGCACTTTTGCTGTCCCAACTCGTTTACACAAATCATGAAAGCAGAGATCGCAGTATTGTAAGAGAACTGTTCTATATCGCCAGAAACCTTCTTTATAAGCTTATGAACACTCTTCAGCGACTCTTTTGAAGGTTCGTTGTCGTTTAATTCCTGTTGATATAGCTTCCAGAACTTCTTCAAAAAGCGGAAACAACCATCAATACCATTGGTGTCCCAAGGTTTACTTGCTTCGACAGGACCAAGGAACATTTCGTATAAACGCAAGGTATCGGCACCATATTGCGCTACAATGTCGTCGGGATTGACAACATTGAACATCGACTTCGACATCTTTTCCACTGCCCAACCGCAGATATACTTACCATCTTCAAGTATGAATTCGGCGTTTTCGTATTCTGGACGCCATGATTTGAAAGCTTCAATATCGAGTACATCGGCATGAACAATGTTCACATCTACGTGGATTGGTGTTGTTTCGTATTCACCTTTCAATCCATGACTTACGAATACGGGAGCTTTAGAGTGGTCGTCTGAATTGATACGATATACAAAGTTAGAACGTCCTTGTATCATTCCTTGGTTCACCAACTTTTCGTATGGTTCTTCTTTGCAGCTATAACCATAGTCGTGAAGGAACTTATTCCAGAAACGACTATATATCAAGTGTCCAGTTGCATGTTCTGTTCCACCCACATATAGGTCTACATTCTGCCAGTATTCATCTACTTCCTTACCCACCAAAGCTTTGTTATTATGTGGATCCATATAACGAAGATAATAGGCAGAGCTACCTGCGAAGCCTGGCATTGTATTCAATTCCAATGGGAAGATAGTTTTATTGTCTATCAATTCCTTGTCTACAATCTTCTTATTCTGTTCGTCCCAAGCCCAAGCTTTTGCTCTTCCCAATGGTGGTTCACCTGTTTCGGTTGGTTCAAATTTGTCGATTGAAGGCAATTCGAGCGGTAAGCATTCCGCTGGAACCATATAAGGCATACCATCTTTATAATAAACTGGGAAGGGTTCGCCCCAATAACGCTGACGTGAGAAGATGGCATCGCGCAGGCGATAGTTCACCTTCACCTTGCCTAATCCTTGTTCTGTAACATACTTTTTTGTTGCTGCAATAGCTTCTTTCACCGTAAGTCCGTTCAAAGAAAAACCTCCTTCAACAGATTTTACTGGGCTATTAATAACAATACCTTCCTTTGCGTCGAAGCTTTCTTCCGAAACATCAGCACCTTCAATAAGTGGTCTGATTGGCAAATTGAAGTGTTTAGCAAATGCATAGTCGCGACTATCGTGTGCAGGTACAGCCATGATTGCACCTGTGCCATAGCCCGAAAGCACATATTCTGATATATAAATAGGAAGACGTTCACCTGTGAATGGGTTTATGCCGTACGAACCCGTGAAGACACCAGTAACTTTTCGGTCGGTCATACGATCGCGTTCTGTACGTTTCTTTACGTATGCCAAATATTCTTCTACTTCTGTTTTCTGCTCTTCGGTTGTAAGTTCTGGAACCAATTCGCTTTCTGGTGCAAGTACCATAAAGGTTACACCAAACATGGTATCGGCACGTGTTGTAAAGATAGTAATGTCGTGTTCTATTTCTTTATTCTCATCTTTGCTGGGTGTAAGGCTTTTAAATACAACCTCTGTTCCCTCTGAACGGCCTATCCAATTGCGCTGTGTTTCTTTCATAGACTCTGTCCAGTTTACCTTTTCCAAGCCTTCCAGCAAGCGTTGAGCGTAAGCTGATACGCGCAGACACCATTGTTTCATTTTCTTTTGAACGACAGGATAGCCTCCACGTTCGCTAACTCCATCAACAACTTCGTCGTTTGCCAATACCGTTCCCAAGCCAGGGCACCAGTTTACCATTGTTTCGCCAAGATAAGCAATGCGGTAGTTCATCAGTATTTCTTGCTGTTCTTTCTCGCTCATGCTTGTCCAATTTCGGGCAGAGAATATTTTTTCTTCACCTTGCGCTACGTTGAGATTGAGTGTTCCCTCTTCTTCAAAATGGAGAATGAGGTCGGAAATAGGTTTTGCCTTACCATCGTTGTTATCATAATACGATTCAAACATACGTTGGAATGCCCACTGTGTCCAATGATAGTATTCAGGATCGCAGGTGCGCACCTCACGATCCCAGTCGAAACAAAAGCCTATTTTATCTAATTGTTCACGATATCGTGCAATATTTTTATCAGTTGTAATGGCTGGATGTTGTCCTGTTTGAATGGCATACTGCTCGGCAGGCAATCCGTAAGCATCGTATCCCATTGGGTTTAGCACGTTGAAACCCTGCAAACGCTTATAGCGAGCATAAATATCGCTGGCTATATAGCCGAGAGGGTGTCCCACGTGTAGACCAGCTCCCGATGGATATGGGAACATGTTAAGCACGTAGAACTTTTGTTTGTTCTTATCTTCAACAACCTTATAGGTTTTGTTTTCAACCCATTTCTTCTGCCATTTCTTCTCAATGTCGGTGAAGTTGTATTCCATTCTTATGTTTGTTTTATTTTGATTACGTCGTTTGTGAACCATAATTTTGGTAAGGCGAAAACGCTTCTCCCTACCCTACAATTAGTTCAAGTAAATAACAATGTGTTACTATCCAATTTGCAAAATTACTAATTTTCATAGGGATAACAAGTCTTTTACCTAATTAATTTAGTGAAAAGCAGAAAAGAAGGGGCGGTTACATATAATTGTTTGGCAGAAATATGATAGGAAATAATTTTCCTTTTTTGTTGGACGAGAACGTTGTTATTGGAGATTTGGGAGTGAATTAACATGTCTCTGGCAATAAACGATAATGGTTATATCTATAATTTATAGTCTTTCTAAAGTCCCTATTAATCTTTAAGCTGATAGGTGGAAAATGGTTTTGTTTTTGTAAATATAATCTCCTTAAAAAATAGTAGTTTCGGTTTTGTATTATAAAAGTGCCTGTTTTGCCTTGCAATATAGGCACTTTTGCCTTGCAAAACAAGCCATTTTATAACGTAAAACAATGGGTTTTATAAAGCGTTGGTAAAGAGATTGTTATGCGAAATATATGCTTTAGAAAATATTTTACATGCTTTTATTCTATGTAAATTAAAGGTTATGAGAAGGAATTGATACTTCTTTATTTTACAATAGAGTATGATTATTTAGGTTTAATTAGGTTGTAAAATAAACTAAATTACAAGTTTAACCGTTCAATAATGGCATTTGGACTAATACTATTCATGCATTTAAAGTCGCCACGGTGGCACGGTTTGTTACCGAATACAGAGCAAGGGCGACATTCCAATTCGGTGTTTTGCACGGCATCTTCCTCTTTTTGGTTCCAACCGAGGAACCCACAGTAAGGGTGAGTGGCTCCCCAGACGCTTACAACACGCGTTCCAACGAGAGAAGCAAGATGCATATTGGCACTGTCCATAGAAATCATGGCATCAAGATGGCTAATTAAAATAAGCTCTTCGTTAAGTCCATGCAGCACTTCAGAAGCGCAAATGCAGCCTTTATACTTTGATGCCCATGTGTTAAGGATTTGTTTTTCTTCCTTTCCGCCTCCAAAAAAGAACATGCGGAGATTGGGATATTTCGTAGAAAGCACCTTTACAACTTCTTCCATCTTCTCTTTTGGATACATCTTTCCATTGTGAGCAGCAAAAGGAGCAATACCTATCCAGCGTTCGCCATTAGGTTTTTCACCTATTATATTAGGGAGCTGTGAGAGCTGGTTGCCACCATTTGCAAATAAAGAGTTATAAGAAAGATTGATGGGATAGCCCAATTTAGTTAATACTTCTGCATAGTTTTGGAACGATGTGGGCTGTTGTTCCATAACTTTATCCTTTTTCCGGCACAGCTTTCGCTTACCATTCTTGTGCTTATCAATGTGTGCTGTTTTGTTTCCTGCAAGGAAAAAGCGTATTCTTATGTATTTTGAGCGTAGCACATTATGGAAATCGGCAATGGCTGTAGGCTGTTTTGCCTTCAGCCTGCCGTATAGTTGGTTCAGTCCCTTGATGCCTTTGTATTCGTTTTTCAAGTCAGCTGCAAAGAAATCTACATTCTTTGGCATATTGCTGAAAAATGCTTGGGCAAATGGACGAGAAATAACGCTGATGCGAAGATTGGGATATTGATGTGCAAGAGAATAGACCACAGGGACCGTCATAGCAACGTCGCCCATAGCAGAGAAGCGTATGATGATGATGTGGTTGGTCTTCACCTTTTACTTTTTGTATAGTACAGGGTTGGTAGCAGGGTCGTTGTACATCTTCATTTGGCGATAAACCTTCATGTATTTACGTCCTGCTTGGATGTCATCAAGCAATTGGTCGATAGCAGTTCCTAGGTCTACTTGTTGTTCAAGTAGTACGTTCAACTTGTTTTTGCACTTTTGAATGTGTTCTGCAGAGGCATCGGTGCGTTCAGCTTGCTCCTTCATATGATATATTTTGAGTGCAAGAATAGACAAACGGTCTACTGCCCATGCTGGACTTTCAGTATTGATGGTAGCTCCTTCTTGTACTTTCACGTCAGAATATAATTGGCGGAAGTATGAGTCAATCTGTTCTACAAGGTCTGTACGGTCTTGGTTAGAACGGTCAATACGACGCTTTAGACTCATTCCATCTTCTGGAGCGATGTGCGGATCGCGTATAAGGTCTTCGAAATGCCACTGAACTGTATCAATCCAGCACTTCAAATACAATCTGTTTTCAATAGAATCTCTTTCGTATGGATTATTAATAGGTGTGTCTACATTGTCCGTGATGTGGTAATCGCGGATAGCTTGACTAAAAATCTCATTACAATGTTCCGTGAATGACATATTTTTTCTCTTTTTATTTTTTCTGCAAATATAGCTCAAATAAATCATATACACAAAATAAAAGCAAGGCATTTTTACATATGAAAGACCCTTTATGATAAAAGATATATTACAACGATACACGAAAGGTGGTTAAAATGATTCACCGAAGAAGTACAAGTAAGTTTCTAATCATCTGTTATAATGTATTGATTTAGCGCAATATAATAGCAAAAGTGCTATTTTTATTGCACAAATGCATATAGTTTGTGCATAGATAAGTGCTTTTTTAAGCAAAAAATTTGCGTGTATGGAAAAATTATCTTTCCTTTGCAGCCGAATTTTAGAGTTAGAAAGTTAATATTAAACATTTTAAAACTTACGATTATGTCAGAAATTGAATCAAAGGTAAAAGCAATTATCGTAGATAAGCTTGGTGTAGACGAAGCAGAAGTTAAGCCAGAAGCAAGTTTCACAAACGACCTCGGCGCTGATTCTTTGGATACAGTTGAACTTATTATGGAGTTTGAGAAGGAATTTGGTATCTCTATTCCAGACGATAAGGCAGAAAAGATTGCTACTGTAGGCGATGCCATTGCTTATATCCAAGAGAACGCAAAGTAAGAAGATATATAAATGATGGTTGGGAGCTTCGGCTTCCAACTAACTTTTAATCTTTAACATTTACTTATTTCTTACTTAGGTTTCGTTCATTCAGAGTCTAAGACAAGAAAAGGAAGTTAAGGAGTTAAGCTAATCGTTTTACTTACGTTTTAGAACTGTTATAGTAGAACTTATTGCTTAACTCCTTAATTTTATTCTCTGAAAAGAAACCAAAGGCGTCTCGTAAAATCACGATGACAGAATTTAAATTAGCAAATTAATGGAACTAAAAAGAGTAGTAGTAACAGGACTTGGTGCAGTTACTCCATTGGGAAACAATCCTGAAGAAACATGGAAAGCAATGCTCGAAGGTAAGAGTGGTGCTGGTCCTATTACTAAATTCGATACAACTAATTTTAAAACAAAGTTCGCTTGTGAGGTAAAAGACCTTAATGTGAACGATTATATCGATCGTAAAGAGGCACGTAAACTAGACCGTTATACACAATTGGCACTCGTTAGTGCTATTCAAGGCGTAGAAGATTGTGGAATAGATTTGGAAAAAGCAGATAAAAACCGCATAGGTGTGGTTTATGGTGTAGGTATTGGTGGTATCAAAACCTTTGAAGAGGAAATCAGTTATTATGCTCTTCATAGAGAAGATGGTCCTAAGTTCAATCCTTTCTTTATACCAAAGATGATTGCCGACATTGCTTCTGGACACATTAGCATTCGTTTCGGTTTCCATGGTCCTAACTTTACCACAACATCGGCTTGTGCTTCATCTACAAATGCCATTGGTGCAGCGTTCAATTTAATTCGATTGGGCAAAGCTGATATGATTATTAGTGGTGGAGCTGAGGCTGCTATTACCGAATCAGGAGTAGGTGGCTTTAATGCAATGCACGCCCTTTCAACTCGCAATGACGATGCAGAACATGCTTCTCGTCCTTTCTCTGCAAGCCGTGATGGCTTTGTTATGGGTGAAGGAGCAGGCTGTTTAGTTCTCGAAGAGTTGGAACACGCAAAGGCTCGTGGCGCTAAGATATACGCAGAGTTGGTTGGTGAAGGCGAATCAGCCGATGCTCACCACATCACAGCGTCACATCCAGAAGGTTTAGGAGCGCACTTGGTAATGCAAGCAGCTCTCGATGATGCAGGTTTGAAGCCTGAAGACATCGACTATATCAATGTTCATGGTACATCAACTCCTGTAGGTGACGTATCAGAAGTAAAGGCTATTGCTCAGCTTTTCGGTGAATCAGCCTTCAAACTCAATATTTCGTCAACAAAGAGTATGACTGGACACTTGCTTGGAGCTGCTGGTGCAGTTGAAGCAATGGCTTGTGTGCTCTCTGTTCAAAACGATATTATCCCTCCAACCATTAACCATGAAGAGGAAGATAAGGACGAAGAAATTGACTACAACCTGAATTTTACGTTCAATAAGGCCCAGAAACGCGAAGTACGTGCTGCACTTAGCAATACATTCGGCTTTGGAGGCCACAATGCTTGCGTGATTTTCAAGAAGTATGCTGAATAAAATTATCGATAGAATAAAGCTCCCTTTCCGCAAGGAAAAGGAGCTTTATTTGTCTTTATACCAAATAATAGGGGTGCTTCCCCATAACCTTTCCTATTATAAAACCGCTCTTTTGCACAAGAGTGTGGCTCGAAGGAACGAGAAAGGGAAGCCCGTTAATAACGAACGCTTAGAGTTTCTGGGCGATGCCATATTAGATGCCATTGTGGGCGATATTGTTTATGCGCGCTTTCCTGGTAAACGTGAAGGCTTTCTCACCAATACTCGCTCGAAGATTGTGCAGCGCGAGACCCTTAATAGATTAGCCAACGACTTGGGAATAACGAAGTTAATCTTATCGAGTGGACATTCTCAATCACACAATAGCTATCTAGGTGGTAATGCTTTTGAGGCTTTAGTGGGCGCATTATACCTTGACCATGGCTACACAGCCTGCATGAAGTTTATGCAACGACAAATCTTAGGCGACCTTATCAATATTGATAAGCTAGCTTATAAGGAGGTAAACTTCAAGTCAAAGCTTATAGAATGGACACAGAAACACAAGGTTTGCCTTGAGTTTAAGCCGCTTTCTTTCGGTAAGGATAAGGAAGGTAGCCCTACTTTTAGCTTCCAAGTTGTGCTGGAAGGCATTGCTTGTGGTGAAGGAAATGGCTATTCGAAGAAAGAAAGTCAGCAAGAAGCTGCTAAAGTAACCCTCCAACGTATTCGTAAAGAGGCAAAGTTTGCTGATAAAATCTTTGCTGCCAAGAAGCAACGCATTGCTTTGGAAGAACCAGGAAGTTCCAATACTATTGAAACAACGGAGGAAGAGGCACTTATTTTGCAATCGTCTGTTGAACCAAACGATACCCTTTCTGTTGTAGATGAGCAAGAACAAGTTTCTGTTACCGAAATTGACGAGAAGGAAAGCATAATAGCTGAGGCTGAAGCGAAGGCGTTTGAATAAAGCTATAATAGCAATACGGCCAAACGCAAAGTATCCCGAAGAATTGAAATTGAAGTGTAAAATAATGTTCTTTTGGTAATCAATATCAAAATAAAGCAGTATTTTTGCACTACAAAGAAATAAACGTTTATTTAGAATATGGCATTAAAATGTGGTATAGTAGGTTTGCCAAACGTTGGCAAATCTACACTTTTCAACTGTCTGAGCAGTGCCAAAGCACAGGCAGCAAACTTTCCTTTTTGTACAATTGAACCTAACTTGGGTGTTATCACTGTGCCCGATGAGCGCTTGAACAAGCTCGCTGAGATTGTTCACCCCGGCCGAATTGTGCCTGCTACCTGCGAGATAGTAGACATTGCTGGTCTTGTTAAGGGTGCAAGTAAGGGCGAAGGACTGGGCAATAAGTTCCTTGGCAACATTCGAGAGTGTGATGCAATTATTCATGTTATACGCTGTTTCGAAGACGATAACATCGTTCGTGAAGGTGGAGCAGCCGTAAATCCAGTTGAAGACAAAGAGATTATAGATACCGAACTTCAGCTTAAGGACCTTGAAACCATCGAGGCTCAGCTTGCTAAACAACAGAAAGTAGCTGCTGCAGGCAACAAAGATGCTAAGGTTATGGTAACCGTCCTTGAAGCTTACAAGGCTGTTTTGGAGCAAGGAAAGAATGCTCGTAGCGTGCAATTCGATAGTAAAGAAGAGCAACAAGCGGCTCACGATCTTTTCCTTCTTACTACAAAGCCTGTTCTTTACGTTTGTAATGTAGACGAAAACAGTGCCAAAGATGGTAACGAATACAGCAAGCAAGTAGAGAAAATAGCTGCTGAGGAAGGTGCAGAAGCGATGATTATTGCTGCAAAGACGGAAGAAGACATTGCATCGTTGGAGAGTTACGAAGACAAGAAGCTCTTCCTCGACGAGCTTGGATTGGAGCAAAGTGGTGTAAACCGCCTCATCAATAAGGCTTATCACCTCTTGAATCTTCAGACATTCATCACCGCAGGCGAGATGGAAGTAAAGGCATGGACATTCCATAAAGGCTGGAAAGCTCCTCAATGTGCAGGTGTTATCCATACAGACTTTGAGAAAGGATTCATTCGTGCAGAGGTTATTAAGTACGAAGACTATCTCAAGTATGGTTCTGAAGCAGCCGTTCGCGAAGCTGGAAAGCTTGGTGTAGAAGGCAAAGAATACATTGTTCAAGACGGAGACATCATGCATTTCCGTTTCAACGTATAATTTTAAGGAGGATTAAATAATGCTGAATAATCTGCTTTATATAGCATGGCAGCCTAACGAATACCTTGTACGCTTCGGCTCGATGGGCATTCGTTGGTATGGAATGTGCTGGCTTGTGGGCTTTGCCGTTGCATATCTCCTTATGAGATGGCTTTTTAGACGCCACAAGATAGCCGACGAAAAGTTCGAGCCTATGTTTCTTTACGTCTTCCTTGGGGCGTTTATAGGTGCTCGTTTGGGTCATTGTTTCTTTTACGAACCTAAGGAATTCTTCGATTCATGGCAGCATTTTATAGAGATTTTCCTTCCAATTAAGTTCCTTGCAGGCGGTGGTTGGAAGTTCGTAGGCTATCAAGGATTAGCTTCTCATGGTGGTGTTGTCGGCCTCCTCGTAGGTCTTTACCTTTATATAAAGCGTACAAAGCTGAATGCTTGGGTGGTTTTAGACTTTATGGGCATCTGCTCTACCGTAACATCGGTGTTTATTCGCTTGGGCAATCTAATGAATTCGGAGATTATAGGAAAGGTAACTGACGTGCCTTGGGCGTTCATCTTCTACGATGTTGATACTTATCCACGCCACCCAGGACAACTTTACGAGGCGATAGCTTACTTTGTTTTCTTCTGGATAATCTTCCTTATTTATAGAAAATATCCTAAGAAAGTGGGCACAGGACTTTACTTCGGACTATGTCTTGCGCTGATTTTCACTTTCCGTTTTTTTATCGAATACACGAAGGAAGTACAAGTAGACTTCGAATCAAATCTGCCTATTGATATGGGACAGATACTCAGTATACCATTCGTAATACTGGGAGTATGGTCGATTATGAGGTCGAGAGGTAAGGAATACAACGGCTAAAGTAATTGAACAATACCAGAAATAATTCACAATGACGGCTCTGCAAGTTTATTGCAGAGCCGTTATTGTTAGTGGGCAGAAAGGTTCTTATAAAACTTTATGGAGGAAACAAATTACTTATTGTAGCCTTCGGACATGAACTAAAGGCTGGTTTGGTTTTATATCAAAGATACTTTGTTTTTGTAAAGAAAACAGTATAAAATAACAATAGAACCACTTTGACTTTACAAAAGCGGCTGTTTTGCGATGCAATATAGGCTCTTTTACCGTGCAAAACAGCCGCTTTTGGAACGCAAAACAATGGGTTTTGCAATACTTTGATACAGAGATAGTTAAGCGATAAATATTATTGAAATAAATCTTTACACTTTATTTACTGTTCGGAAGTACAATTCGCTTGATTTCGTTGAGCTTGTTCAATGCCTCAACAGGCGTAAGGTTGTTGATATCTAAGCCTATAATCTCGTCTCGTATCTGCGTTAATACAGGGTCGTCAAGTTGGAAGAACGAAAGCTGAACCCCTTCCCTACTCTGCTCAAGCTTCTCTGCTGATGGCTTTCCTACGCTACCTACCTGCGCATTGTCGGTCTCCAATTCTTTCAAAACAACATTGGCACGCTTTACAATCGACTTCGGCATACCTGCAATGTCGGCAACATGGATACCAAAAGAATGCTCGCTACCACCTCGTTCTAACTTTCTTACGAAGATAATCTTGCCGTCTAACTCCTTCACAGATACGTTAAAGTTCTTTATTCTTCGGAAACTCTTGGCCATTTCGTTAAGCTCATGGTAGTGCGTAGCGAAGAGAGTACGAGCCGTTGCACGTGGTTGTTCGTGCAGATACTCTACGATTGCCCAAGCAATGCTGATACCATCGTAGGTGCTTGTGCCTCGTCCCAGCTCGTCGAACAATACCAACGAGCGAGGCGTAACATTGTTTAGAATGTTCGATGCTTCGGTCATTTCAACCATAAACGTAGACTCTCCAAGCGAAATATTATCGGAAGCACCCACTCGAGTGAATACTTTATCGACCAAACCTATTCTCGCACTCTCTGCGGGAACGAAACAACCAACCTGCGCCAATAGTACTATGAGAGCGGTTTGACGCAACAGAGCCGATTTACCAGCCATATTAGGACCAGTTATCATCATTATCTGCTGTTGCTCGTTGTCGAGATATACATCGTTCGGAATGTATTGTTCGCCAAGCGGAAGTTGAGTTTCTATCACAGGGTGGCGACCTTTCTTGATGTCAATTACCAAACTATCGTCTACCGAAGGGCGTACATACTTGTTTTCTTCAGCTATGTTTGCGAATGACAATAGGCAGTCGAGGCGTGCCACGAGGTTGGCATTGATTTGTATTTGAGGGATAAACTCCTGCATATCCTGTACCAATTCGTTGAAAAGACGCGCTTCGAGAGCGAGTATTTTCTCGTCGGCACCAAGTATTTTAGCTTCGTATTCCTTCAGTTCTGGGGTGATATAGCGCTCTGCTTGTGCAAGGGTTTGCTTGCGAATCCAGTCCGCTGGCACCTTATCCTTAAAAGTATTGCGCACCTCAAGGTAGTATCCGAAAACGTTGTTGAAGCCAATTTTCAGCGAATTGATGCCTGTTTGAGCCGCTTCTTTCTCTTGAATGTCAAGCAAAACCTGCTTTCCATTGTCGCGAATCGACCTCAATTCGTCCAGTTCAGCGTTGAAACCATGTGCTATAACGTCGCCTTTAGCAATCAGTTGTGGCGGTTCTGGCTTAATTTCTTGCTCTATTCGGTCTCTAATCGACTCGCAAAGATTCAGTTGTTCGCCTACTCTCTTCAGCGCATCGTTGTTTGCATAGAGGCAAGCGGACTTGATTGGCAGTATAGCACGTAGGGCAATCTTCAGCTGAACAACCTCTCTCGGCGACACTCGGCCTGCTGCTACTTTCGAAATAATGCGTTCCAAGTCGCCCATACGGTGGAGTTGGTCGTTCAGGCATTGGCGGAAATCGGGTTCACGGAAGTAGTATTCCACTATATCCAAACGCTCGTTAATGGGCTTTACGTCCTTTAATGGGAACACAAGCCAGCGATGCAGCATTCTGCCACCCATTGGAGTAATGGTTCGGTCTACCACGTTGAGCAGCGAAGAACCATCTTCTTGCATTGGCGCAACAAGTTCTAAGGAACGAATAGTAAAGCGGTCGAGTCGCACATACTTCTCTTCTTCAATGCGAGCGAGCGATGTTATGTGGTTAATATTAGTATGCTGGGTAAGTTCTAAGTACTGCATAATAGCCCCAGCAGCTATTACTCCGTTGTTAAGATGGTCTACACCGAAACCCTTCAGATTCTTTGTTCCGAAGTGTTTCAGCAGTTTCTGGCGTGCAGAAAGGTCGGTAAACACCCAGTCTTCCATTTCATACACACACAGGCGTGTACCGAAATGGCGTTCAAAGTCAGACTTTCGGGCACGGTCGTACAGCACTTCCTTTGGCGAAAAGTTGCCAATGAGCTTTTCAACATAGTCAAATGTGCCCTCACCGGTAAGGAATTCTCCTGTAGAAATGTCGAGAAAGCTAACTCCGCACGCCCCTTTTCCGAAGTGAACAGCCGCCAAGAAGTTGTTTTCCTTATAGTTTAGCACGTTGTCTCCCATAGCAACGCCCGGTGTAACAAGCTCTGTTATACCTCGTCGCACCATTTTGTCTTCGGCAGACAAGCCCCGTTTGCCCTTTAAAGCCTCACGTTTCTTCTTCGGATCTTCGAGTTGGTCGCATATTGCAACGCGTTTTCCAGCACGAATAAGCTTTGGTAAGAAGGTATCAAGCGCATGATGGGGAAATCCAGCCATCTCATCTCCAGCGGCAGCACCATTATTTCGTCGTGTCAAAGTAATGCCGAGGATTTTAGAAGCTTCTATGGCATCGTCGCAATACGTTTCGTAGAAGTCGCCACACCTAAAGAGCAATAATGCATCGGGGTGCTTTTCTTTCATCGAAAAGAATTGTCGCATCATCGGAGTGAGCCCTTTGTTGTCTTTTGCCATATTGTTTTTACCTTTCTTACCTTTCGTTATCGTAATTCGTGAAATGCAAAAATACGAATTTTCAGCATACTTTCCAAACGATAATCAATTTATTTAGACTTGGTTTAATGGTCTGTTTTATGAACTCAGCACTATAATTTGAAACCGATTCCAAGCCTTACATCGTAGGTTGTTGTATGACAATTGGGCCGATAATGATAATGAAAATTGCGGAAAACAAATAGCGAAGAAGCTGCCATAAACCAATGTTTAGATAGTGAAATCTCTATTTTGGGTTGTAAAAGAAAGGTTATTACCTTGCCACGGTCGCCCAAAACACTGTAATCAATGTATTCTTTAGCCTCATCTTCGTCTTCGTAACCATGCCAAGAGAATAGTCTTTTTAAGTCGGCGAGTAGGCTAAAGCGAGCAATAGAGCCATAATTGAAACCAGAAAAGCTTTTAATACTATAGCCACTGCCTAAGCTATACTCGCGATTATAGCGGTTGTTGTGATAGTCGGATAGGGCACCACCCAACAAAACACCATTGAAGTAAAGTTCAGAAAAGCATTTTAGCAGTCCTAAATGGTAATACCAAGCTACACCAAGTCCCATACTTGCAGCTTCAGACACTTTGTATGGCACTGTTCCATTGATGGAATCGGTTGAATAAAAGTCGAAATTTTGATACAATCCTATGGTTGTCGTGCTATGTTTGCTTTGTAATAATGGCCAGTTGCGTAGTTGTCCGATGATATTAGCATTACTTACGAGTGATTGTTCCATACCTGGACTGAGCCCTAAGTTAGCTCTAAAGAAGTCGTAAGGGCGTTTATTTGATGCTTCAACGGGCGAACCATAATCAAAACTAATGTTGAAAACGGTGCGATAATGTGGTTTTACTCCTGCATTATGGCTGTCGAGCATTTGTATATTAGTAAGAATGGAACAGTCAAGCGGTATATTTGTAGTTGTTTCCAGCTTGCTTTGACTTTTCGATACACGGAAAGCTTCACCCGATATTAAGCGAGTAAAGCCCCGAGAAGGGTTTATTATTGTACCGATTACTTCGCTTACAACACGTTGAAAACCACGTTTGCGGTTATCGAAAATGCGGTCTGAAACCCTATGCAGTACCTCCCCCATTGCCAATCCGCCCGCTGATGTTGTTATAAAGTCGTTGATAGACGGGCGTTCCATTTCTCCGCTGATTTCCCACATTACGCTTCCAAGAGCTACATAAGGTATGGTTTCAACGTAAGACAAGCCATTACTGCGTGCTGCATTATAGTATATTGAGCCATGATAGGGGTGTAAGAACATGTTAGTCCTAAAGATATCGCTGTCCCAATACCACTTTTTGGGCGATAGATTCCTGCTTATCGTTTTCGAAGTAACTTTCGAATAAGGAGTATCGAGTATGTATCTGTCAAAAGCAAGAATACTAAGATTAGCCGCAACAACTTGTGTTGCTGCGCACCAAGGATTCTTCCGAACAACAATTGTATCGGGAATAGAGTCTTTCTGCTGTGTTCTCTCTATTGAAACTGTATCCTTATACGTGTCAAGTAATGTATTGCTGCCAATGAGGCCTATTTGAGTGGCAAACAAGTTGGCAAGCAAAAGTATATTTGCAAGTAGCACTTGTGTTATATTTATTGCTACAAAGGTAGATAATACTTAGAGAATTGCTTAAAAGAACAGATTTTTTTAACTACAATTACGACATTCAGCGCTCTTCATAGATATTTTAACGAGTGCTTAATGTTACTCGAAAAATAATATATTGGTTTTACTTTTCTGAATAGAAAAAATCTCTTTTATTTCTTATTTCATATGTGATGATTAAACAATAAGAATGTAAAGATTTTACATAAGATGTAGTATTGTGTAACAAGCTTGTTATCAGTGTTTTGCAATAGAGCCTGTTTTGCATTGTAAAACAGGCTCTATTGCACGGCAAAAGTGCCTATATTGTCGTGCAAAACAGGCACTATTACAAAACGAAATAACTTATGTCGTTTTCTAATAAAGAAATCTTTACAAAATCAATGCTATTATGTGAACTTTTAATTCAATTTTTTAAGAGAAGGCAGAAGATTACTATAATTTTTAGAAAAGTATTCCGTTATAATGGTAACGCAGTCAAAGCGATTGCCAATAAAAACTTAAAGAATAACAGATTATGATTCTTACAACAACTCCAAACATCGAAGGTTATAAGATTTTAGAGTACAAAGGACTTGTAACGGGTGAAACAATTATTGGTGCTAACTTTATAAAAGACATCTTTGCAGGTATCAGAGACATTGTAGGCGGACGAAGCAAGTCGTACGAAAAGGTGTTGCAGGAAGGCAAGGAGACTTCTATTCAAGAAATGATGCAACGTGCACAGGAATTGGGTGCAAACGCTATTGTGGGCATCGACATCGATTATGAGACAGTAGGGCAGGGCGGTTCGATGCTGATGGTGGCTGTTTCGGGCACCGCAGTGCGTATATAATAAGTCTTTAGCACATATATAATAAAAGGAGTTAAAGCGTAAAGAGAACTTTGAAGAGGTTGTTTTTAATCCTCTTTATTCCCTTTACGCTTTAACTCCTTTGTAGTTTTCAGCCTTTATTTATCCAACTTCCAAGTTACACCGTCCTTGGTATCTTTTACTTGGAAGCCAGCTTCAGCAAGTGCATCGCGTATTTGGTCGCTTACAGCCCAGTCTTTATTGGCTTTTGCTTTTGCGCGTAAATCGAGCACCATGTCCACTACTTTGCCGTAAGCAGCCTCTCTTGCGTCATTGTTAGCGCCACGTTCGTTTATCAAACCCAGTATATCGAAAGCAAAAAGGCTCATGGTTTCGCTGAGTTCCTTTAAGTCTTCTTTGCTAATTTGCGCTTTATGGTCGATAAGAAGATTCACTATGTGGCACGCTTCGAATAGGTTTGAGATGACAGCAGGGGTCATAAGGTCATCGTTCATCGCATCGTAACACTTTTGTCGCAGTGCTGCAACAAACTTTTTAGTATTCTCATCGCTTGCAGTAGCGGCTTGAATACGCTTCAAATCCTCTATAGCGTTCATCAATCTTTCGTATCCTTTCTGTGCAGCTTGTAGGGCTTCGTTTGAGAAATCTACCGTTCCGCGATAGTGAGCAGATAGGATAAAGAAACGAATCGTCATAGGAGAGTAAGCCTGTTGTAACGTTTCGTGGTTGCCAGTGAAGAACTGTTCCAGCGTAATGAAGTTGTTTAACGACTTACCCATCTTCTGTCCGTTGATGGTTATCATGTTATTGTGCATCCAATACTTCACCATTTGCTCGCCTTGGGCTGCTACTGCCTGTGCAATTTCGCACTCATGGTGTGGGAAAACCAAGTCCATTCCACCTCCATGTATATCAAAATGCTTGCCAAGGTACTTCCTTCCCATCGCCGTACACTCACAATGCCAGCCTGGGAAGCCCTCACTCCAAGGCGAAGGCCATCGCATTATGTGCTCAGGCATAGCCCTTTTCCATAAAGCAAAGTCTACTTGGTTTCGCTTTTCGCCCACTCCGTTAAGCTCACGCGAGTTGTTTATCATGTCATTAAGGTTACGACCAGACAGAATACCATAACGATGGTCCTTGTCAAACTTAACTACGTCGAAGTAAATGCTGCCGTTACTCTCGTAAGCGTAACCGTTTTGCATTATCTCCTTAACGAGTTCTTCTTGCTCTATAATGTGTCCTGTAGCGTGAGGCTCTATTGATGGCGGCAGAACATTAAGCGAACGCATTGCATCATGATAGCGATTGGTGTAGAATTGCGCTATTTCCATAGGCTCAAGTTGCTCCAATCGTGCTTTCTTTGCTATCTTATCGTCGCCTTCATCAGCGTCGTGCTCTAAGTGTCCTACGTCAGTTATGTTGCGAACATAGCGCACTTTATAGCCAATATGCTGTAGATAGCGAAACAAAATATCGAATGTTATTGATGGACGGGCGTGTCCCAAGTGTGGATCACCATATACAGTAGGACCACAAACATACATTCCGACATTCGGAGCAGCTATCGGCTGGAAGCGTTCCTTCTGCCGATGCAATGTATTATATATAACTAAATTCTGCATTTGCTTAGTTCTTTATCATTAATAATAGGTGCAAATTTACAAAATAAATAGGAGTTAGCCTACTTATCCATTAAGTTTTATTATCTTTGCATTGGATAAAGCTTTAACAACAAGGCTGAGATTTTAGAAAAGATATGCGACAAATAATTCAACATTTCACCGATAACGACGCTTATACGTTTAGTTGTCAGTACTACATTATGCAGACTTATCCTCGTGCCGAGGTAGAATATACATTCTTCGATCGCAATGATACAATCTATCCGAAGGGGTTTGCCGAACTTCTAAACGAACAATTAGGATATATGCCTAATGTTATTATCACGGAAGAAGAGATTGCTTTCATGAAGAAACGTATGTATTACCTACCTCAATGGTACTTTACCTTTCTTCGAGGCTATCGGTTCAATCCGCACGAACTTACTGTTACACAGGACGAAGAGGGGCATTTGGATATTAAAGTACGTGGCAAATGGTACTCAACTATTATGTGGGAGATGCCGATTTTAAGTATTGTTTCGGAGTTAATGCATCATCTTCAAGGCGATATAACAGCCTATAATCCTAAGCGAGAGTACGAACGTTGCGTGGAAAAGACACATAAGATCCTCTCAAACGGACTTATTTTAAGTGATATGGGTACTCGTCGTCGTATGTCGTTCGACCACCACAACATGGTTATCCGAACGATGAAGGAGGTTTATGAACAGGGTGGCTTTACCGATAATGATGGTTTTCACCCTTGGACAGGCCGCTTTGCAGGTACCAGTAACGTATATCTTGCGATGCAATACGACCTTGTTGCGATTGGTACAATGAGTCATCAGATTATCGAATTCGAGGAATGTGTAAGTGGAATATTTGAGTGTAACTTCAACGTAATGCGCAAATTCAGCGATGTTTACGATGGAGACAACGGTATTTATCTTTACGATTGCTTTGGCGATAAGGTGTTCTTCAGCAACCTTTCTAAGCGTATGGCGATGATGTTTAACGGTTTACGTGTAGATAGCGGTGTGGAAGAGGAACAGTTAGAGAAGATTATTGCAAAGTATAAGTCGCTTGGTATCGACCCAGCCACGAAGCAAGTGGTATTTAGCAATGGCCTTGATATCGACCGTGCCATAGAGATTCATAAGTATGTTGACGGAAGAATGAAAGATAGTTATGGTATGGGAACCTACCTTACCTGCCATGTTGAGAACGTAAAATCAATGAATATTGTCGTGAAACTCACCCGAATGCGTATTACAGAAAGTCGCGAGTGGCACGATTGCGTGAAGCTTTCGTGTGATAAAGGTAAGACACTTGGCAATCCAGAGAAGTGTGCTTACTTGCAAATGATGATAGGGTAGGGCAACAATTGTTTTATTTTTAGGCTGCCTAAGTCCTTAAAACAGCAGTGCACGGGCAAACTCCCAAACTACAATACCTGCTGTAACACTTACATTTAGTGAGTGTTTTGTGCCGAATTGAGGTATTTCGAGGCAGCCATCGCTTAGGTCTACAACCGATTGATGCACACCTTTTACTTCGTTTCCAAGTACTACGGCATAGTGCTTTTGGGCAGTTGCATCGTTGTTGATAGGCGAAATATACTCCGAAAGGTCTTGTAATGCAGTCGAACCCTCTACTTGTTCAACACTATAAACGAAGCAACCTTTCTCTTTTAGCTGCTTTACAGCATCTTCAGCACTACTAAAATACTGCCAATCGACTGAGTTTTCAGCCCCCAAAGCCGTCTTGTGTATCTCTGCATTGGGGGGTGTTGCTGTGATTCCGCATAGATAAATCGCCTCAATACGGAAAGCATCGCACGACCGAAAGACGCTGCCAACGTTGTGAAGCGACCGCACATCGTCGAGAACAACGACGAGCGGTAGCTTTCGACTCTGCTTAAATTCCTCAAGCGAGAGGCGGTTCATTTCTATGGTACGTAGCTTTCTCACTCGCCTTTTATATTGAATGCCAATGCGTAAGCCTTTATCTTTTTTACCATCGACAGCAGTCCGTTGCTGCGTGTAGGCGACAAATGTTGGTGCAAACCTATGCGCTCGATGAAGTAAAGGTCGGTATCGAGTATCTCTTTTGGTGTATGTCCGCTTACAACCCTGATGAGCAGGGCAATAATTCCCTTTGTGATAAGTGCATCAGAATCGGCTGTAAATACTAGTTTATCGTCCTTAATATCGCATTGAAGCCATACTCGGCTTTGACAACCGTCTATTAAATTCTGTTCAGTTTTATATTCTGCACCCAGTCCTTCAAGCTCGTTTCCGAGGTCGATAAGCATTTGATACTTATCCATCCATTCGGTAAACTCGTCAAACTCAGCAATTATTTCGTCTTGTATTTCGTTGATTGTCATCTTCGTAAATATATTATTGTTTATCTAATCATGTGAATACGACGGTAGTTATAGCGTCGGCGACCAAACATATTGTCTATTTCCAAGACACCATTTCCGCAGGCGAGTATGCCAAAAGCAGCTGCAGAAGCAGTAAAAGCTGAGTAATCTAATGCTGCCTTAAAGCCCATAGATGTTGCCATTGCGATAGCGAAGGTAAGTATCATCAGCCCTGTAATCGATGCAGTCCACTTCAATTTCAGTCCAGCAAGCAGACAAATAGAGAGCAAAACCTCAAGTACCGTAGCTGTCCATGCCAGTACGGGCACAGCATCGGCAGGTATATAAGGTATCAACGATTGTGTATAGGCAATGAATTTGTCCATGTCGCCCCACATACACAGTTCTTTTGGCCATAATCCGAGGCGGTCTGCAACTGCCGAAAGCATAGATGAAGCTACGGTAAGGCGCAGAAATAGTTTGGCAATTTGTCGTAGGTCTATCATGATTTATTATTTTTTTATGAAGTATTTTTACTCTATATTGGTCTTCAGAAGCTTGTAAACCTTATCGTTCGGGCGCACTTTGTCGGGCACAGGAATAGACACTCGCCAGCCCTTCTCAGCCTTATCAACAGGTTGAAGGTCGTATCTTATCTCGCTTGCATCGAACTTTAGAATGCCAGTTGTGGGTCCTGTGATGAGCATATTCTGTCCTTTCTCTATCTCAGAAGCCTCTACTGCTATTTCAGCAACGCCGAGTTTAGAGAAGTATTTCATTACTTTACCCACCAAAACCTTCTTTTCTGTTGCCTTATTTCCGTAGTTCTTTGTCCATTCGCCCAAGCGTTGACCTTGATAATAGCCGTCCCAGAAGCCACGATTGAACACAGTTGATAAGCGTTCGTCCCATTGGTTCTTCTTCTCTTCGGTATAATTGCCGTCGAGTACGCTCTGTATTGCCTCCTTATAGCACGTTACCACCTCGTAAACGTATTCTGGACCACGTGCTCGTCCTTCTATTTTAAAGACTCTAACACCTGCTTTCATCATCTTGTCGATAAAGCGAATGGTCTTTAAATCCTTAGGACTCATTATGTATTTATTGTCTATCTCAAGCTGATTGCCTGTCTCGTTGTCGGTAACGGTGTACGAACGGCGGCAAATCTGCGTGCATTGTCCACGATTGGCAGAGCGGTTCGAGTCGTGCAAACTCATATAGCATTTTCCCGAAATAGCCATACAGAAAGCACCATGACAGAACATTTCAATGCGAACAAGCTCGCCACGAGGTCCTCGAATGTCCTGTTCTTCAATCTGTCGGTATATTTCTGCTACCTGGTCCATGTTCAGTTCGCGTGCCAAAACAGCTACATCGGCAAACTGTGCATAGAATTTCAGTGCTTCTATATTCGATATATTGAGCTGTGTAGATAGGTGTACTTCCATGCCAACCTGGCGACAATACACCATAACAGCTACGTCGCTGACGATGACAGCGGTGATATTGGCAGCCTTTGCAGCGTCAATTATCTCGCGCATAGTATTGATGTCCTCGCCATAAATTACGGTATTCACCGTTAGGTAGGTCTTTATGCCACGTTCGTTGCAGGTTTCTGCTATCTCATTGAGGTCTTCTATCGTGAAGTGGTTGGCCGAATGAGAACGCATATTCAGCTGTCCGATACCGAAATAGATAGAGCCTGCACCTGCCTGAATGGCTGCTGCGAGACTTTCGCGAGAGCCAACAGGGGCCATTATTTCATATTCTTGTATATCCATACTTATCTTTTGTGCAGGCAAAGTTACTACAAAATAATGAGAATGATTGCAGTTTGAGAACGAAACCAGTATTTTTCGACTTTACTACCATGGCTTGGTAGTGTTAGTACCATGGCGTGGTACTATTGCTACCAAAGCATGGTAGCATTACTACCACGCCTATATATTAAGCGCTTATCGACTATATGCCACCGTTTCAAAACCTCTTTTGCAAACCTATGCTGCTACTTTTGTTGGTTTTTAATGTGCTTCCAGCCAGTTCTTTCCCCAACCAGCATCGGCTATCAGAGGCACATTGAGCGGGTAGGCGTTTTGCATTTCCTCTATAACAATGCGTTCTACACGCTCTTTTTCGTCGGGAAGTACCGAGAAATTGAGTTCGTCGTGCACTTGCAAAATCATCTTTGAGCGAATATTTTCGCGTTTAAAGCGTTGCCAAATGCGCACCATGGCCACCTTTATAATGTCTGCTTCAGCTCCTTGTATAGGTGCGTTGATGGCATTTCGTTCGGCAAATCCCCTCACAGTAGCGTTACGACTGTTGATGTCGGCAAGGTAACGGCGTCGGCGGAAGATGGTTTCAGCGTAGCCTTTTTGCCTTGCTTCCTCTTTAGCTCGCTCCATATAAGCCTTTACCTTTGGGAAAGTGGCGAAGTAACCGTCTATTAGTTCCTTCGCTTCAGCGTTAGGAATATCCATGCGTTGGGCTAAACCGTACGTGGTAATGCCATAAATAATGCCGAAATTAGCCTGTTTTGCTTTCTTACGTTGCGTGTCTGATACGCTATCCATGCTCTCGTGCCATATCTTAGCCGCTGTTGCGCGGTGTATATCCAGCCCTTCGCGGAAGGCTTCCATCATGTTTTCGTCTTCAGAAAGATGGGCCATGATGCGCAATTCAATCTGACTATAGTCGGCAGAGAAGAACTCGCACCCTGCTTCTGGTATGAAACACTTGCGTATTTCCTTGCCATCGTCAGTCCTTACAGGAATGTTTTGCAGGTTCGGATCGCTTGATGAGAGTCTGCCTGTAGCTGTAAGAGCTTGGTTGAACGACGTGTGTATGTGTCCAGTATGGGGTTTTATAAGTTTTGGAAGGGCATCAATGTAAGTGCTTAGTAGTTTTTTAATACCTCTGTATTCCAATATTTTATGCACGATAGGGTGCTTATTCTCCAAGCTCACCAATACTTCTTCGCTTGTAACATACTGTCCTGTCTTGGTCTTCTTTGGCTTTTCCATTACCTGGAGCTTACCAAACAGAATTTCGCCGACCTGCTTTGGACTTGAAATATTGAAACTTTCGCCTGCCAATTCGTATATTTCCTGCTCGTATTGGTTCATGCGTTGCGTAAAAATATGCGAGGTTTCTTCCAGCGCCGCTGTATCTAAACGAACGCCATGCAGTTCCATATCGGCAAGCACAGGCACGAGAGGCATCTCTATTTCCCAGAATAATTCTTCGGCTTCCACCTCCTTTAGCTTCGGTTCGAGCACGTTTTTCAGTTGCAATGTTATATCTGCGTCTTCGCAAGCGTACTCGTAAATATCGCTTGGAAGTAGGTCGCGCATATTCTTTTGTTGCTTTCCTTTGGCACCTATGAGGCTCTCTATCGAAATGGTTTTGTAGTTTAGAAGAGTCTCTGCCATGTAGTCCATGTTATGGCGAAGCTCTGGTTGGATAAGATAATGCGCTATCATGGTGTCGAAGAACTTACCTTTTAATGTAACGCCATATTTATGTAACACTTCGTAATCGTACTTAATGTTTTGTCCAATCTTCAGAATCTTCTCGTCTTCGTATAATGGTTTAAATATATTTACCATCTTTAAGGCTTCTTCACGATTGGCTGAGACGGCGACATAGAAGGCCTCTTTTTCGGCAACGGAGAAGCTTAAGCCCACCAATTCTGCGTCGATGGCGTCTGGAGATGTCGTTTCTGTGTCTAAACTGAGGAACTCTTTTGTCAAGAAATAATCACAAAGTTCCTGCGCTTCTTGCTCATTATCAATGAGTTTGTACTTGTATGGCACTGTTGAAAGGCTGCAGGAAGGGCCTTTTTTCGCCTCTTCTGCATCTTCGGGCGTATTTTCTGCAAACAAATTGAGCTGTAAATTGTCTGTCTTTTGCACTTTTTGACTGCCTTTAACAAACTTGTTAAGAAGTGTTTTGAACTCCAATTCGGTGAAAATTGTGCGTAGTTTGTCTTCGTCGGGTTGCTGTATCTTCAATTCGTCCCATTCCATATTGAATGGAACATCGGTGCGAATGGTTGCTAAGAATTTCGACATCTTAATATCATCGACAGCATTTTCCACTTTCTCTCTTAGCTTTCCTTTAATCTGGTCGGTATGTTCGAGCATGTTATCAATAGAGCCAAACTCGTTGATAAGCTTTACAGCAGTCTTTTCTCCTACGCCCGGACAACCAGGAAAGTTATCGGCTGAGTCGCCCATAAGCGCCAGAAGATCGATTACTTGGGCTGGGGTAGGGATACCATACTTATCTTCTACCTCTTGCACACCTATTATATCGTAGCCCCCGCCATGCCTTGGCCGATACATATAAACATTCTCTCGGATAAGCTGACCATAGTCTTTGTCGGGCGTAAGCATAAAGGTGGTAATGTTGTTGTTGCCCGCCAGTGTTGCAACCGTACCGATAATGTCGTCAGCTTCGAAGCCATCGACCTGTAAGATAGGTATGCGCATGGCTTCAAGTATTTGTTTTATGTAGGGGACAGCGAGCTTTATATCTTCTGGTGTCTCCTCTCTTTGTGCCTTATATTCGGGGTATGCCTCGTGGCGAAAGGTGAGTCCGTGGTCGAAAGCCACAGCAATATGTGTGGGATTTTCCTTTGTTAGCACTTCGTTTAGCGTATTGCAAAAGCCCATAATAGCCGATGTATTCATTCCTTTTGAGTTGATACGTGGGTTTCTAATGAGGGCGTAATACGACCGATAGATAAGGGCGTAAGCGTCGATGAGAAACAATTTGTCCATTGTAAAAATATTATTTAAGGGTAAAATTACTAAAAAAATGCCATATTTACCGATATTATTCATTATTTTTGTATCAAAATAGTTTTAGGAATGGATTATCTGTCGATTATAAAAGAGCCGATTAGTCAGGAATTAGACGACTTTATATCACTGTTTAACAAATCTTTAACACACGAAGAAGGCTTGCTTTCGCATGCGTTAGAGCATATTAGGAACAGGGGAGGGAAGCGTATGCGCCCCATACTTATGTTGCTAATAGCGAAGAATTTTGGCGAAGTTACATTCGTGGCACAGCATGCTGCCATTGGCTTGGAACTGCTACACACAGCCAGTTTGGTGCATGACGATGTGGTAGACGAAAGCGGAGAACGGCGTGGACAGGCGTCGGTGAATGCTACTTATAATAATAAGGTAGCCGTATTAGTGGGCGATTACATTCTTTCGACGGCGCTTCTGAACATGGCTTATACCAAGTCGGAAGATATTGTGCGCGATCTTGCAGAGCTGGGACGTACGCTTTCTAATGGCGAAATATTGCAATTGACCAACATTTCCAACCAAGAGATATCGGAAGAAGTATATTATCAAGTAATAAAACAAAAGACAGCGGCTTTGTTTGAGTCGTGTGCGGTGATTGGAGCAAAGGCTGGAAAGGCATCGCACAGCGACATTGAGGCTGCTAAAATGTTTGGACAGCGCATCGGAATCATCTTCCAAATAAGAGATGATATATTCGATTACTACGATTCTAAGGAGATAGGAAAGCCTACGGGCAACGATATGCTCGAGGGAAAGCTGACACTTCCTATTATATACGCACTGAAATCTACGGGTAATAAGGAAATGACTGCATTGGCAATGAAGGTGAAAGAAGGAACGGTAACTGCTGATGAAATTGCCCAATTAGTGGCTTTTGCAAAGGAAAGCGGTGGTATAGAGTATGCCGAAAAGAAAATGTTAGAGTTTCACAGTGAGGCTTTGCAGTTTATTTCAAACTATGTTCACAACGAAGCGATAGCCAGTGCGCTAAAAGCTTACTTGGATTTTGTAATTCAACGAAAGAACTAAAGCAAACCTAAAAATATCGTTTTTCTTGATGAATAGGAGTAAATAAGGCAAAGTGTTTGTAACAATGACCATCAATTAAAAGCTCTTTGCCTGACAAAAAACAAAGGCTGAACTTCCATAGAGTGGGGGTTCAGCCTTTTAGTTTACTTTTTTCAATCTCTGTACAAAGCCTCTGCAATGCTGCTGCGAAGACCCTACAATACTGCTGCAGATAGCTTGCAGTGATGTTGCAGAATCGTAACACTGTTTTTGCAAAGCCTATTCGCTATTTTAAAGCACTATATACGGCAATCTGCGTGTATTGGTACAAAGATATAAAAAGCCCGATTTCAGCGCTGAAATCGGGCTTTATTGTGTTTTTTGAAAGATGGTTTAGAAGAACTTAACCTCTTTGCCTTCAATGTCACTTAGCAACAAATTGGTTAGACGACTGGTGCCAAGACGGAACCAATAGTTCGTTAGCCACTTCTCGCCGAGTATTTCTTTGTAAATGGTATAGAAGATAATAGCGTCCATAACGGTATTTATGCCGCCTGCAGGCTTTAGTCCTACTTGGATACCAGTCTTGTCATAGAACTCTTTTATAGCTGTACACATCACGTAAACAGCCTCTGGTGTTGCGCTAATCTTCTCTTTTCCTGTGCTTGTCTTGATATAATCAGCACCTGCAAACATAGAAAGTAGGGCTGCAGTCTTAATGTTTCGAGCGTTCTTAAGGTCGCCTGTTTCAAGGATAACCTTCATTGGTATGTCGCCACAAGTCTGCTTTAACTCGTTCACTTGGTCGTAAACATCTTCATAATCGCCTGATAGGAACTTGCCAACAGGTAGCACTATATCTATTTGAGTAGCCCCATCCTTGATGGCAAGAGCTGTTTCGATGGTCTTAACTTCAAGGAATGTTTGCGAAGAAGGGAAGTTTCCTGTTACGTTTGTTATATCTACACCATCTACTTCCAAGCTGTCGGCAATGAGTTTTGTGAAGCATGGATACGCACAAATAGCTCCAACGTGTGGAAGGGTAGGGTATTCTTGAGCAAATTTGTTCACTTTCTCTACCATTGCGAGCACTCTTTCCTCTGTATCATCGGTTTGAAGAGTCGTTAATTCTACGCTTCCAAGAAGGAATTTCTTAACGTCTAAAGTGTCGTTTTCAGGTACTTTGTCTTCTATAATCTTTTTAACTGCCTCCTTAATACCCTCGTCTGTTATATCGAGATTGTATTGTTTCAGCATCTCATCATACTTGCTGGTAAGTTTAATTTTACCGTCTTTGCTTTGCATAATAATTTATTATTTAATTTAAATATATGTTTTCTTTAATCTATTATACGAAACCTTAGGCTTGAATTCAGATGTTATCAGTCGGCTGCAGTAGATGTTTCGATTTGCGTTAGCTTCTTATTTTCTTTGTGTCTGTCTTTGTCACGCTTTGTTTTCTTGTCGAAACTCTTTTGTAATTCATTTGTAAGGTCTACACCAGTTTGGTTGGCTAAGCACATCAGAACCCACAGAACATCTGCCATTTCCTCTCCTATATTGGGCTTTTCGCCTGCTTTAAAGCTTTGGTCGCCATAGGTTCGAGCCATCACACGCGCCAGTTCGCCTACCTCTTCGGTAAGGCAAGCCATGTTAGTAAGCTCGCTAAAGTAGCGCACTCCATATTGTTTAATCCAATTATCAACAAGCTTTTGTGCTTCTCTAATGCTTATTTCGTTCTGCATTTTGCTATTCTTTGTTCTTAGTGTCCATACATATTGTAACAGGACCGTCGTTAAGCAATTCAACTTTCATGTCTGCACCGAACTCTCCTTCGCCCACAGTCTTGCCCATTGCAAGACTTAATTCCTTGCAGAAATTGTTGTATAAAGGAATGGAAATATCGTGTTTGGCAGCATGAATATAGCTTGGGCGGTTTCCTTTCTTATAGCTTGCCATGAGTGTAAACTGCGAAACAACAAGGGCTTCGCCACCTATTTCCATAACACTTTTGTTCATTACACCTTGCTCATCGTCGAAGATTCGTAGGCCAACAATCTTGTTTACAAGCCATTTAATATCGTCTTCGCCATCGTCCTCGCCTATGCCAAGGAGAATAAGTAAGCCTTTTTCTATCGCTGACTTAATGTTTCCGTCGATTGTTACTGATGCGTGTTTAACGCGTTGTATTACAACTCTCATATCGCAAATGTACTTATTTTATTTTAATTATAGGGAGTTTGGGTGGAAATAATTGTATATTAGCACAGCTTTTGAGCCTCCTATGATGTCAGTAAGTGTTTGAATATCAGCTTCTTTTACCTTTTTGACAGTCTTGAAGTGCTTTAATAGCTGCTCTTTACTTTTACTTCCAATTCCTTTAATATCGTCTAACTCGCTATGTAGTTGGTGTTTTGAGCGCTTATCTCGGTGGAAAGAAATTGCAAAACGGTGTACCTCGTCTTGTATTTGGGTAAGGATTTTAAAGAGTTCGGAGTTTGTTGGAATACCAATTGTTTGTGGTGGAAATCCAAATAGTAACTCGTTGGTTCTGTGACGATTATCTTTTGCTAATCCAGCTATAGGGATTTTGAGCTCTAACTCGTCTTCAACGATGGCTCTTACAACCTCGATTTGTCCCTTACCACCATCAGTTATGATGAGATCGGGTAGGGAAGTACCCTCTTCTATCATACGTTTGTAGCGTCGTCGTACTACTTCTTGCATGGAAGCATAGTCGTCTGGACCTACAACAGTCTTTATATTGTATTTTCGATAGTCCTTTTTCGAGGGCTTCATGCCCTTATATACCACGCAAGCAGCTACAGCATCGGTGCCTGAAATGTTTGAGTTATCGAAGCATTCTATTTGGTAAGGTAACTTCGCAAGCTTAAGCCGTTCTTGCAATTCTTTCATTAAACGTGTTTGTTTCTGCTCAGGATTAAGCTTTTCTACTTGCTTTAGTCGATCGAATTTGTGCTGTTTAGCATTCATTTGAGACAGTTCAAGCAAATGTTTCTTATCTCCTCGTTGTGGAATAAAGAAGGTTGCGTCTTTTATATGGAAGTCTAATTCAAAGGGAACGATAATCTCTTTAGCTGTACTCTTAAAGCGTTCTCGAATCTCTGGAATAGCTTCGTTGAGTAGTTCTGCATCCGTTTCATCTAACTTTCGCTTATATTCAAAGGTGAAACTTTGGTTTATAGCACCATTTGTAACGTGTAAATAGTTGATAAAAGCATTTTTCCTGCTGTCATCATTTACGATGGAGAAGACGTCTACGTCGGCAATTGTGTAGCTAACAATTTCGCTTTTTGCAGCAAAATTCTCTAATGCGATATAACGTTGCTTGTATGCTTCTGCTTCCTCAAAGCGTAAATCCGCTGCACATTCTTCCATTTTGGCTTTCATTAAGCGTTGTACTTCGCGTGTATTACCCTTTAATATTTGACGAGCCATTGCTATGTTCTGCTGATAATCTTCGTACGATTGCTTATCAATACAAGGCGCTCCGCAGTTTCCCAGATGGTATTCTAAACACGGCTTATACTTCTTTTGTTCAATCCCTTCCTTTGTAATCGGGAATCGACATGTGCGTGGTTTATAGAGTTTCTTTACTATTTCGAGTATGGCATACATACTGCTGATGTGGCTGTAAGGCCCATAAAAGCTGCCATATCTCTTATTTATGTTACGAGTATTAAAGATTCGAGGATAAAACTCATTTGTTATGCAAATGCTTGGGTAGGTTTTGCCGTCCTTTAGCAGTACGTTGTAGCGTGGTTGGTACTGTTTTATAAGCTGGTTCTCTATCAATAGCGCATCCTCTTCGCTATTTACGACAGTATAAGTTATATCATAAATTTTAGAAACAAGTACTTTTGTCTTGAAACGGTCGGCTTCTTTGTGGAAGTAAGACGCTACACGGTTTTTTAAATTCTTAGCTTTGCCCACGTAAATAATAACGTGTTCCTTGTCATAGTATTGATATGTTCCAGGTCTCGAGGGCAAATTAGATACTATGTTCTTAAGATAAGCTATTCGTTTATCGTTCTCTTCTTTTGTCATACGTCTTACTTTATTGTATTAAAGCGTTTTACTTAAATCTTGTTTCACGTGAAACAAAGTTGCAAATAACGCTGATTAAATCTTTAGAATCTTTCTTTAAAGCAAATACCTTTATATTTACAGTCTAATGCAGAATAGTTTTTATATAGCTAAAACCGAAAGACAAGGATGTTGTGCCTTTCGGTTTATTTGCTTTTTCTGCTCTTTCTTAAGATAGAAAACCATATATAATAAGGTGATAGTCTTGGTTTGGGAAAACAGAAATGTCTTTTCTAAGTGATAGTAAATGCTGTTTTGTGATGCAAATTAGCGCTTCTGAAAAGAGGTTCAGGAATTAATATCACAATTAGCACAGCTTAAAATTGCAGTAAAGAGGATATTTCTATATCCTTATCAAAAGTATTACGGCAGTCAGGAAATTCGCTTTGCAGTTCTATTATAAAGTTACAATAAACCTTCTTAGGCTTAAACTTCTTTACTAGATTACACGCGGCGCGCATTGTTCCGCCTGTAGCGAGTAAGTCATCGTGTAATAGAATAACATCATCTTCACATATAGCGTCTTTATGAATCTCTATTGTGTCAATTCCATACTCCTTTGCGTAGTTTTCTTGAACGGTTTCACAGGGTAGTTTACCAGGCTTGCGACAAAGCACAATGCCCGCTCCAAGTCGCAAAGCGAGTGCTGATGACATTACAAAGCCACGACTTTCAATACCTACTATCTTTGTAATTCCTTTATCTTTATAAATCTCATGCATTTCATCTATGATTTCTTTAAGTGCTTCAGGAGATTTAAACAAAGTGGTTACGTCGCGGAAATTGACACCTTTAATAGGCCAATCGGGTATGCATCTTAAATTTTCGAGTAGTATTTTGCTGTTCATAATCAATTAGTTATGTATTTATTGTTTTTTAATTGTTACACGTGAAACGTTTAATAAGTTATCTTCCCATGAGTACTAAAAGCACGTTGATGTCGCTAGGGCTAACGCCTGGGATTCTACTTGCTTGTGCAAGAGTTTCAGGTTGTATGCGTTCTAATTTTTGGCGGCACTCTGTTGATAAATCATGAATCTCACTATAATTGAAGTGACCCTTTATTTTTATATCTTCAAGGCGGCGCATTTTCTCTGCAAAAGTACGCTCACGTTCGATATAACCTTTATATTTTATTTTTATTTCAGCTGCTTCTCTAATCTCATCTTTTCTGTTTGGTGATTCTTCCAATACATCTTTAAGATGTGATAAGTGTTCTGCCAAACCATACAAACTTATACCAGGACGTGCAATTAGTTCTGAAATTTTAAATGGACCCTGAATTGCAGAACTTCCAATTGTGTCTAAATAACCATTAATTTCGTTCGGTTTAATCGAAGTTATATTGCAATAATCAATTATTCGTTCTATATTTTTTTTCTTTTGGAGCCACCAATCATAGCGTTCGCGCTTTACTATGCCAAGATTATAACCTTTTTCTGTTAGTCGTGCATCTGCATCATCTTGGCGAAGCAATATCCTATATTCAGCTCTGGAGGTAAACATTCTATATGGTTCGTCAACCCCTTTTGTTGTTAAATCGTCGATGAGTACGCCTATATAGCTTTCATCACGCTTCATAAGCAAGGGTTTACTTCCTGCGCATAGCAGTGCTGCATTTATTCCTGCTACTATTCCTTGACCTCCTGCTTCTTCATAGCCCGTAGTTCCATTTACTTGACCCGCTAAGAACAATCCTTCAATAATCTTTGATTCCAACGATGGATTGAGTTGCGTAGGGTCAAAGTAATCGTATTCGATTGCATAACCTGGGCGATACATCTTAGCGTTGCGTAGGGCTGGAATCTTTCGTAGCGCTTCTAATTGTATTTCCCACGGCATAGATGAAGAAAAGCCATTCAGATACATTTCATTTGTGTCTACACCTTCAGGCTCTAGGAAGAGGGGATGTGTGTCTTTGTCTGGGAATGTTACAAGTTTAGTTTCAATAGACGGGCAATAACGAGGACCTATACTTTGTATTTGTCCGTTGAAAAGGGGAGATTCTGTAACTCCTTTACGTAGAATATTGTGAGCTTCCTCATTGGTGTTACATGTCCAACAAGGTAGTTGTGGAAGAGTTCTGCGCGGCCCGAAGTAAGAAAATTGATGGTAATCATTTTCGCCTGGTTGTGCTTCCATCTCATCAAAGTGAACCGAACGTTTATCTATTCGTACTGGAGTCCCCGTCTTCATTCTATCTTTGCGCACTCCCCAATATGTTATACTTTCCGCAAAGTTATGTACTGCTGGTTCAGCACAGCGACCGCCTTCCACCTGTTTTTTACCTATATGCATGAGTCCGTTAAGGAATGTTCCAGCTGTAATGACTATTGCGCGTGCAAAAAGCTCTATGCCCCATATTGTACGTACTCCTATTGCGTGCCCATTCTTTACGATTAGTTCTTCAGCTTGGTCTTGGAATATATCAAGATTATCTGTAAGGTTCAGAGTTTTTTTCCATTCTGTTATAAACCTCTCCCTATCGCATTGCGCTCTTGGGCTCCAAACAGCTGGTCCTTTCGAGCGGTTGAGCATCCGAAACTGAATAGCAGTAGCATCAGTAACAAGTCCCATTTGACCACCCAAGGCGTCAATTTCTCTCACAATTTGCCCCTTTGCAATTCCTCCTATTGCAGGATTACAACTCATTTGGGCTATTTTGTTCATGTCCATTGTTACCAAACATACCTTTGCACCAATATTAGCAGCGGCTGTAGCTGCTTCGCAACCAGCATGTCCGCCGCCAATCACTAGCACATCATATTTGAAAGTAATGCTCATTCTTTTTCTATTTTTTGGCAAAAGTAAGAAATTAAATTGAATTATTTAGCACAATTCCGACATATTGCTATTACATATTCCTTCCTTTTCCTATTTTCCCATTTGTATTTTCTTCAGAAATATTGTGATAATATCATTTTCTATATATTTGTAATATCACTATAAATGTGTCAAGCAAATGCTACTTACTTGTTATAATTATAAGATTGTTTTCGCTTAACTTTTGTTACTTTACCTAGGTTTTCACTTCTTTATCTACTTTAATAATTGAGATTGTAGTTTCATTTCGTTTCTTACTGCTTGTTTAGACGATGTCAATATTACGCTTTAAGCACCTATTGAAAGGTCGTTTTTTATTAAAAAAACTTCGCTTTATCATTATTTTATAGTATTTTTGCAGCGGATACATTCCCACTTGATACCAACTTTTGGGTATTTGCTGAAAGAATGATACTTTATCAGTATACCCCTTGGATTATGCATTTACAAAAACAAGATCAAATTAATTCAAACAGTTTAAATATTAAAAAACAAAACATTTATGTGGTTAATCAATTCTTCTATTGGTAGAAAAGTTGTGATGTCTGTAACAGGTATCGCACTTATTCTATTCCTGACATTCCACATGTCGATGAATATTGTTGCGCTTTTCTCTGGAGAGGCCTACAATATGATTTGTAAATTTCTTGGTGCAAACTGGTATGCAGTAGTTGCTACTGTAGGCCTTGGAGCACTGACAGTGGCTCACATCGTTTACGCTTTCATCTTAACTGCACAGAATCGTAGTGCACGTGGTAACGAACGTTACGCTGTAACAGGTTCAAGTCCTAAGGTTGAATGGGCGTCTAAAAACATGTTGGTGTTGGGTATCATTGTTCTATTGGGCTTGTTGCTTCACTTGTTTAATTTCTGGTACAACATGATGTTTGCAGAAATAATTGGTATGCATCAAGATATTGACCCTTCAAATGGCTTTGAGTACATTATTAAAACATTTGAGAACCCAATTTATGTTGTAATTTACATCATTTGGCTTTGTGCTATCTGGTACCATCTATCACATGGTTTCTGGTCAGCAATGCAGACTCTCGGTATCAGCGGTAAGGTTTGGTTCAACCGTTGGAAGAAGATAGGTTTGGTTTATACCACACTTCTCATGTTAGGTTTCTTAATTGTTGTGCTTGCTTTCGCATTCAAATGTGCACCAAGCCTTTGTGGAACCTGCTTTATTCATTAATTCTAATAGAAAGATACAAAGATTATGGCTAAGATATTAGATTCAAAAATTCCAGAAGGACCAGTAGCAGAGAAGTGGACCAACTATAAGGCTCACCAGCGTTTGGTTAATCCTAAGAATAAATTAAAGCTTGATGTAATTGTTGTTGGTACCGGTTTGGCTGGTGCCAGTGCTGCAGCATCGCTTGGCGAAATGGGCTTTACTGTTTACAATTTGTGTATTCAGGACTCACCACGTCGTGCTCACTCTATTGCTGCTCAGGGTGGTATTAATGCTGCAAAGAATTATCAGAACGATGGCGACTCAGTTTATCGTTTGTTCTATGATACTGTAAAGGGTGGCGACTATCGTGCTCGTGAAGCAAATGTTTATCGTTTGGCAGAAGTTTCTAACAGCATCATTGATCAATGTGTGGCACAAGGAGTACCTTTCGCACGTGAGTATGGTGGTATGTTAGCAAACCGCTCTTTCGGTGGTGCACAAGTTTCACGTACATTCTATGCAAAAGGTCAAACAGGTCAGCAACTTCTTCTCGGTGCTTATTCAGCATTAAGCAAGCAGGTTAATGATGGTCGTGTAAAACTTTATACACGCTATGAAATGGAAGACGTAGTTGTTATTGATGGCCATGCACGTGGTATTATAGCAAAAAATTTGGTAACTGGCGAACTTGAGCGTTTCTCTGCAAATGCAGTTGTTATTGCAACAGGTGGATATGGTAATGCATATTTCCTTTCTACTAACGCTATGGGCTGTAACTGTACAGCAGCTGTTCAGTGCTATCGTAAGGGTGCTTATTTTGCAAACCCTGCATACGTTCAGATTCACCCAACTTGTATTCCTGTACATGGTGATAAGCAATCTAAGCTTACATTGATGTCAGAATCATTGCGTAACGATGGTCGTATCTGGGTTCCAAAGAAGATAGAAGATGCTAAGGCATTGCAGGCAGGAACAAAGAGAGGTTCAGATATTCCAGAAGAAGACCGCGACTATTACTTGGAGCGCCGTTATCCAGCATTTGGTAACTTGGTTCCTCGCGACGTGGCTTCACGTGCTGCTAAAGAACGTTGTGACCATGGTTTCGGTGTAAATAATACAGGTTTGGCTGTTTTCCTTGATTTCTCTGAAAGTATCAACCGTCTTGGTTTGAATGTTATTCTCCAGCGTTATGGTAACCTCTTTGATATGTATGAAGAAATTACTGACGTAAATCCTGGTGAATTAGCTAAGGAAATTAATGGAGTTAAGTACTACAATCCAATGATGATTTACCCTGCTATCCACTACACAATGGGAGGTATTTGGGTAGATTATGAATTGCAAACCACTATTAGTGGACTCTTCGCTATCGGCGAATGTAACTTCTCTGATCATGGTGCTAACCGTCTTGGTGCTTCTGCATTGATGCAAGGTCTAGCAGATGGCTACTTTGTATTACCTTATACTATACAGAACTACTTGGCAGATCAATCTCTTTGGACTAAGATCCCTACCGATCATCCAGAGTTTGTTAAGGCTGAGAAGGGTGTTCAAGACGAAATAGATCGTCTTATGAATATCAAGGGTAAGCGCAGTGTAGACTCTATTCATAAAGAGCTTGGCCATATCATGTGGGATTACGTAGGTATGGGTCGTACAGAAGAAGGATTAAAGATAGGTCTCCAAAAGATGAAGGAAATACGTAAAGAATTCGAAACTAACCTCTTTATTCCAGGAAGCAAGGACGGACTCAACGTAGAGCTTGATAAAGCAATCCACCTTCGTGACTTCATTACAATGGGTGAGCTTGTAGCTTACGATGCACTTTCGCGCAATGAAAGCTGCGGTGGTCACTTCCGTGAGGAGTATCAGACTGAAGAAGGTGAAGCTAAGCGTGACGACGAAAATTACTTCTACGTAGGTTGCTGGGAGTATAAGGGCAGTGATACTACTGAACCTGAACTCATCAAGGAACCTCTCCAGTACGAGGCAATTAAGGTTCAAACACGTAACTACAAGAACTAATTTAGGTCAAAGTTGCTTTGGCAACACATTAAAAAGAAATCAACGTAATGGAAAAAATAATAAGTTTCACGCTTAAAGTATGGCGTCAGAACGGACCTACAGCACAAGGTCATTTTGATACATTCGAGATGAAAGATATCCCTGGTGATACTTCTTTCCTTGAAATGCTGGATATTCTCAACGAGCAGCTTATCGAAGATGGCAAAGAACCTTTTGTCTTCGATCACGACTGTCGTGAAGGTATCTGCGGTATGTGTTCTCTTTACATTAATGGACACCCACATGGTCCAGCTACAGGTGCTACAACCTGTCAGTTATACATGCGTCGTTTCAACGATGGAGATGTTATTACTGTTGAACCATGGCGTTCTGCTGCATTCCCAGTAATTAAGGATTGCATGGTAGATCGTGGTGCATTCGACAAGATTATACAGGCTGGAGGTTACACAAGTATTCGTACTGGACAACCACAAGATGCTAATGCTATCCTTATTCCTAAGGAAGATGCTGACGAAGCAATGGATTGCGCTACATGTATTGGTTGTGGTGCATGTGTTGCAGCATGTAAGAATGGTTCAGCAATGCTTTTCCTTTCTTCTAAGGTAAGTCAGTTGGCACTTCTCCCACAAGGCCGTCCAGAAGCTGCTAAGCGTGCAAAAGCAATGATTATGAAGATGGAAGAACTTGGCTTTGGTAACTGTACAAATACTCGTGCATGTGAGGCTGAATGTCCAAAGAATGAATCTATTGCTAATATAGCTCGTTTGAATCGAGAATTTATCAAGGCAAAGCTTGCTGATTAAAGCATGAAAAAGTAAGAATAGAGAGACAAAAGTTTCTCTTAATCAAAAAAGAAGAAACCCCGCGATGCAGATTGCATTGCGGGATTTTTTTATTTTTTATATACGACTAAAGCCATTTTCATTGAGCTTATGCTGTAAGCATAATGAATGGTATCCTTGAAGGGACTCCATATTCTCTTTTCTTGCTTATGATAAGTTTCCTTTACCTTATTATATTATTATATATAACAAATGAAAAAAGAAGCTTGAAAAAATATAATTATAAATTCAACAATTTGTAATTACAAAAAATAAAATTATAATTAAGTTTTTTAATTTTGTAATTATAATTTTCTGATAAGTAAATCCCTCTTCTTTTGACCGACAATATTTCCTTTGCAAGGGAAGGATATTTACTTCACCTGATAATAGAAAAACAGCACCAAGTTTAATATAATTGGTCTGCTGTTTTACATTTTAACTACTATAACTTTTAAAATTACAATATAATCTTTGCGTCACACTTCGTTAGCTTTTAATTCAATATAAGAATAGCTGAAGCAAAGACTAGAATATTATTTGGGTAGGTTTTTTGTGGTGGCAAAAGTGGCTAATAAGATCTTTTGATAAGTTTAACCTTAAATAATTTCTTTCAAATCACGGGTTTTGGCAATGAATTTATTTGCACGTTAAAAAATCAATAATATATATACATAAAATTTAAAAGGTTTATTGTTGATATTTCTGTAAACGCCTTAACAATAGATGAATAATATTATTAAAGGAATTAAAGAAATGTAACTTAAATACAAAAATCGGCACTTTTTGAGTATGAAAATACATTAAATAAAAAAATATTATACTTTATTTTGTTGGTATTATTATTTTTTGTACTTTTGACCCGATAAAAGTGCAAAAACGATAACTACGACCGAGTTAACGAGAGAACAATAAATGCAAGAAATTAGACTTTCTATGCTCAAATTGTTGTAAGATAAAAATAACTATTAATATCATATATCTAATTTAAAAGTATCATTATTATGAACAAAAAAATTATCTATCTGTTGACAACAGCAGCAATCTTAGGGCTAAGTAGTTGCTCTAATGTTGATGACACAATTGATGTTAGCCAACAACAAAAGAAGGGTATTATTACCGACCAAGCAGAAATCCAAGCTTATCTTGGTAGTCTTAAAGCACCTGGAGCATCAGCTACAATGCGTGCATCTGCACCTACAACTTCTGATGTTAGTACTGAAGAAGTACCTGGTTATAACGATGGTATGCCAGGATACTGGGTTATAACAAAGAAGCACTATAAGGCTTCTGCTATGTTCGACGAAACAATGATTCTCGATCCTAACGCAGAAATCCTTTATCCAGGTTGTGTTTTGAAAGGTAGCTCTATTGAAGATGGTACCTATACTCCATTAACTGAAGCTGAAGTAGGTGATATTACTTTCTCTATTAGCAAAGTAGTAACTGAAGGTACACCTTCTGAAAGCATCAGAAAAACTATTTTCAACCCACGCTTAAGTGAATATCGTGAAGCATTCAACGATTGGGCAAAGTTGAACTATCAGCCAAATGCTGTAACATCAATGCATAGTGTTGAGTCTATTACTTCTAAAGAAGAAGCAATGGCAAAGGTTGGTGCAACATTCAGAAACCAATATGTAGACTTTGGTGCTAACTTCGGTTTCGATTTCGATAAGGAACAGAACCATATCTTGGCTAAGTTTATTCAGAAGCAGTACACTGTTACTACCGACTTCCCAAAGACTCCAACAATCTTCACCTCAATCAATCCATACCTCATCGACCAATATCAACCAGTTTACGTAAGCAACTTGACTTATGGTCGTATGATTTTCTTGAGTGTTGATACTAAGCACTCTCTCAGTGAAGTACGTGCTGCCCTTAACTTTGCAATTAAGGCTATCGATCTTAACATTGAACTTGAGACACAATATAAAAAGGTGCTCGACGATAGTAAGATCAACGTAACAATCATTGGTGGTGGTGCAAAGAGCCAGAGTACGGCCCTTATAAATGGTTGGGAAGGCTTCAAAGAGTATATGACTGCAGATATCTCAATGTCAGAAGTAACTCCTATCAGCTTCTCTTTGCGTTATACTAAAGATAACTCTATGTGCCGTGTAGTATCAAATGGCGAATACGATGTTATTACTCGTTCTTTCGTTCCTGAATTTAAGGAAATGTACCTTGAACTTAGCCTTTCAGGACTTAAGGGAACAGAAGGTAGCCGTAAGGTAGAATATGGTCCAGAATTTGAATTGTATGGTACAGGTTGGATTACTTATAATGGTGAAAAGATCTCTGACATCTTCAACATTGGTCGTAAAAACTATATCAACGTTAAGAAGGGTAAGGAGTTTACACAAGTAACAGGCCAAAAATGTATCGTTTGTTTGAAGAAGAAGGATGACGAATCATTCCAAGACTTCCTCCGCAACCGTGTACGTGTTTATACTCACATGCGCGACTACGATGCACGAATCATACCGAAGAACGATAAGGATTATAGCGAAACATACCAAGAATTCTTTGTTTCAGATCTTCTTGCAAAACAAAAGAGCATGGAACCTAAGTTCTCTGTAGTTGGTAGTGGTGCAGGCGTAACAGTTGAAACGCAATTCGAAATTTCAAGCATTTACTTTAAGTAATAAATTATAAGGAAAGGTTCTGTTGCGGCATTCTGTTGTAACAGAACTTTTTCTGCTTTTATGACTTAATCTAATATTTATTAGTTAATCTTATTTGTAAATCTAAACTTGTTTACAATGAATAAAATGATTAAGAAATCATTCAAAGTTGCATGTGCAGCTTTTGGAGTGGTTATTCTCTTCTCATGTTCAGATCGAGTAGAATCAGTCGATACTGTAACTAATGAAAGTGTTTTTGTTAACCAAGACGAAGCTATTGAAATCGCAAAGCGATTCATTCAGAACAATGGAACCGATGCTGCCGCAACACGTGCGGTAAGTGGAGGAAAATTAAAAGTAGTTTTGACCGATGAAAAAACTGCTACTCGTACAGGCGGAATTACTCATCCTTCATACTATGTAATCAATCTCGATTCTACAGCTTATGTTGTAGTATCTGGTTCAAAGGTTACTTCTCCAGTTCTTGGTTTCTCTTTCGATGGTCCGTTTGTAACAGAAAATATTCCTGATGGAGCTCAGTACATGTTTAATGAGTTTGCATCACAGATTAAAGTTGCTAACGTTAAAATCAAACCTTCTGCAGAAACAGAAAATATGCGTGAAGCTTACTTAGAGCCTTCTCCTACTCGTGCAGAAGCTATTGTAGGACCATTGTTGGGCAATATTAAGTGGAATCAAAGTCCTTACTACAATGCCTACTGTCCTTCCAATACACCAGTAGGTTGTGTTGCAACAGCAACATCGCAGATTATGCGTTACTATAAGTATCCAAAGCGTGGTACAGGTTCTCACAGCTACAGATCTTCTTATGGTACATTGTCATTTAATTACGATTATGACATCAACTGGGATAATATGCCTGGTCCAGTATTGAGACAACGCAATGACGATATCGCACGTTTCTGCTATGGTGTTGCAGTTTCTATCGATATGGGCTTTAGTCCTTATGGTAGTGGTACTTGGCAACAATATGTGCCAAGAGCATTGAAAACATATTATAAATATCCATCAGCAGTACAGAGCGCTGAACGTTCTGACTACACTTACGAACAATGGGTAGCACTTGTTAAGCGCGAACTTGATGCTAGACGTCCTGTACAATATTGTGGTGGTGGTAGCGGAGGAGCTCACTCTTTTGTTTGCGATGGTTATACTCAAAACAACTACTTCCACTTCAATTGGGGATGGGGAGGTATGTCAGATGGTTACTTCCTACTTTATGCTCTCAATCCTGGCTCATTAGGTACTGGTGGTGGCGCTGGTGGTTATAATAATAACCAATCTATCGTTGTTAATTTCGCACCTCCAGGTGGTGTAGAACCAAATCCAGATCCAGAACCAAACCCTAATCCAACTCCAGAACCAGACCCAGTAGATGAAGGTGGTTATCCTAAAGCATGGGGAAAGCAATGCCAAACTACATTTATTAAGAATGTACAAATTGGTTCTGTAGGTAACGAAACTGGTAGTTCAGGTACAGGATATGCTTATTACAATAAAGACCTTATTGCATTGGCTCCTGGTGCAACTTATGAATTAACACTTACTCCTGGTTTTACAGGCACTGTATATACAGAATACTGGACAGCATGGATTGACTTCAATGGCAATAAGAAATTCGACAGCAACGAAATGATTGCTTATGGTCTTTCAATGGGAGGTGCAAAACTAACTCGTAGATTTACTGTTCCTACAAGAGCAACACGTCATAAGGTACGTATGCGTGTTTGTATGAGCTGGGGAACTTATGCAAAATCAGAAGGAAGCTTTACATCTGGTGAGGTAGAGGATTACGATATCCAGGTATCTGATGATATTAATCCAACACCAACTCCAAAACCAGATCCAAAACCAGACCCAGATCCTAAGCCAAATCCAAATCCAGAGCCAAATCCAACACCATCAGGTTATTGTCAGACTGGTGTAACAAGCCCATCTACTGCAAACATTCGCTTTGTAGAGCTTGGTGGGATCCAGAATTATTCATCTTATACTTCAGGTGGATACTCTGATTTCACAAATAAGGCAACAACTGCATACTCTGGTTATAGCTTGCGTTATACCTTGAGTCCAAACGGAAAGAGTGGTTATAACTACTGGCGTATGTGGATAGACTTTGACAATGATAAAGAGTTTGATAGTTCTGAAATGGTACTTCAGAAGGTAGCTTACGGAACAATTTATGGCCGTATCAACCTTCCTCGTGGCTTATCAAAGGGTTATCACCGTGTTCGTATCTCTATGAAGCAAGGTGGATATGCTGATGCTTGCGACCGTTTCGAGGTTGGTGAAGTTGAAGATTATTTGATTTACGTTAAGTACTAAGGTTAATTTATCTCATCAATTTATAGCCCAATGCATGGATAAAAGCTCCAGCATTGGGTTTTTCATTATTTTATTGCTATATTTGCAGATTAAATAATAAGATTATTCTAAATGATAGAAGATATGAAACATTCCTTTCAATATTTATTTAGCGTGGGTCAAAGGACGCTAAAGACTTTCAATAGCATTGCAATACTATTGTTAATGCTTACTTCAGCGACTTTAATATCCTGCAGTAAAGAAGATCCAGAACCAACTGATGACGACTTTACAAAAGAAAAAACAATCTTTGTTTATATGCCTTGGACAGGTACAAAACAGAACTTGTATGATTTCTTTGTGTACAATATCGAAGATATGAAGAGAGGTATTGTTGAGCAACATGGTCTGAAAAGTACTAACTTATTGGTTCTAATTGCTAATTCAAGCACCAAAAGTCATCTTATGAGAATTACTTATCGTAACGGAAAATGCTATAACGATACTCTCAAAGTTTACAATGAAGGTGCTATGAATACAGCAGATAAGATGGCGAGCTTATTAAATAAGGTGGTTGAAATTGCCCCTGCTCCTACTTATTCTATGATTGTAGGTAGCCATGGAGTAGGCTGGATATACGCTTCAAGTACATCAGCACATATCCGTAATCGTATTGCTGCTGACCGAGACAGAAACGAAGCGTTAGGATTACCTATTACTCGACAGACTCGTTACTTTGGTGGTTCAGACATTCAGATGGATATTGATGCTCTCGCTAATGGTATACGACGTTCTAGACTTCAGCATTTGCAGTTCTTGCTCTTCGACGATTGCTACATGGCAAATATAGAAACAGCTTACGAATTGAACCGTGTTACCGATTATCTAATAGGTTGTCCAACCGAAATTATGGGACATGGAATGCCTTATCGCCAAATGTGGAAGTTCCTTTCGCCTACAAAACCAGATTATAAGAGTGTAGTAGATGCGTTCTATACCTTCTATTCAAACTATGCTATTGGTCAAAATAAATATCATTATGGAACTATTTCCGTAACCGATTGCAGCAAAGTAGATGCTATGATGAACGTGCTTAGCTCCATTCATAGGAAATATAAAATAGGAAAAGCAGTTAGTTCAGACCTTCAAGTACTTGATGGTTATGTTCCAGAAGTCTTTTTTGACTTCGGGGATTATATTCGTCGCCTATGCTCAAGAGATGTTGAACTAACGAAAAAGTTTGATGCTGCCTTAACAGAACTTGTTCCTTACGAGGCTCATACCGAGTATTATTTCTCGTCTTTGACCAATGCTGGAGAACATCGCATAAACACTTGTAGTGGATTAACCATCTCTGCGCCATCTACTAATACTATGGTGGTGAAGAGTAAGCCTAAGAGCCATTTCTATGCGCTTTTTAGATAACAGGCAAAACAAGTAAAAAATAGAAGTAATAAAAGTTGAGAGTAAAAATCGAATAAAACTTTAAAGCAATGGCAAATAACAGCGAACACACAGCAAGAGTAGGGTTGTTTGTGGGAAGTTTCGACCCTTTCACCATTGGACACGACTCAATTGTACGTCGGGCATTGCCTTTATTCGATAAAATAGTGATTGGTGTAGGCGTGAACGAGCGCAAAAAGTATATACAAAACACCGACCAACGTGTGTCTACAATACAGCAACTCTATGCCGATGTACCAAAAATAGAGGTGAAAGCATATACCGACCTAACGGTAGACTTTGCCCATCGCGAGCACACCACCTATTTTATAAAAGGTGTTCGTACCATAAAAGATTTTGAATACGAGCGCGAGCAGGCAGATATTAATCGCCTTCTGGGTGGTATGGAGACTCTTTTACTTGTGGCAGAACCACAGTTTGCCAGCATCAGCTCAAGCCTTGTGCGCGAACTTATACACTTTGGTAGAGACGTTAGTGAGTTTCTGCCACAGAAACGATAAAACAATTACCGAATGATAACATACAATGCAGAGGGCGTTAAGCTCCCAAAGATAGGTAAACGCGATACTACTCGTTGGATTAAAGCAGTAGCAGCGAGCCACAACCGTAAGGTTGGCGAGATTGGTTACTTGTTTGTTGACGACGAGAAAATACTTGAAGTGAACAACGAATACCTTGGCCATGACTACTATACTGACGTTATCACCTTCGATTATTGCGAGGGTAACGTGCTCAATGGCGACATTGTAATATCGCTCGACACAGTTCGTACGAATGCAGAGAAGTTTGGAAAGACTTACGAAGAAGAACTTTTTCGTGTCATTATCCATGGTGTACTCCATCTTTGTGGTATCAACGACAAAGCGCCCGGCGAACGAGAGATAATGGAAGAAAACGAAAACAAAGCCTTAGCATTGCGCTAAGGCTTTGTTTTGCAGTCCTAATCATACTGCCCAATCATCAAAGGGAGTTGTTATAAACAGCTTCCTTTTTTTGTATCGAAATACTTGTTACTTGTAAAGAAAAATACAAATGAAAAACCATGAAAACTGTTTCGCACGCTAATAGTGCCTATATTGCGTTGCAAAAGTGCCTGTTTTATCGTGCAAAACAGGCACTTTTGATCTGCAAAATAGGCTATTTTGTAAAGTGTTGATTACGAAAGTGTTACGCGATAATACCTGTTCTGTAAATTCTTTACATTTAAATTGCCTTACTTTAGTTTGTTGAATAGGTTTTTACCATCAAGTTTCAACATCCTCCTCCTCCGTTTCTACCAGTCGTTTCCCTTCTATTCCGCCCTATCCACGTGCAAGTGTTGCCCAATTATAAAATATTTTCTATAAATTAGAAAAAACGCAAAAATATTACTACCTTTGCATGACTATACTATCTTTCTTTAGATACGGACTCTGGCTAAAGGAGGAGTCAAGGAAAGAAACAAATAAAAACTAAGAGTTCTAATTTTATTCCTAAACAATATTATTATGAGAATTAAAACTTTATTATTTGCAGCTTTAGCTCTTGTGCCATCTGTTTTATCGGCACAGGTAATTGAAGGAGATGTGTTAGTAAAAGCCGATGGTGCACCTATCGACTACAAAATTCCTGAAGGAATACGCGAAATTGCTCCGAATGCCTTTGCAACTTCGTCTGTAAGAAGCGTACAATGTCCAGCTTCTCTCGAAGTTATTGGGCAGTGCGCGTTCTTCTATGCTGTCGACTTAAAGTCGGTTACGTTTGCTCCAAACAGCAAATTAAGAGTGATTGGAGAGCAGGCTTTTAGCGATTGTACTAACCTTGAGACTATCGAACTACCTAATTCAATAGATTCTATTGGTACAAATGCTTTTGTATTGTGCGAAAATCTGAAGAAGGTAACCATACCTACTGGTCTTAAAAAGCTTTCGCGCAGTACGTTCATGTCATGTTCTAACCTCATGAAAGTGAAGTTTCCAGAAACTTTAAAGGAAATAGACGAAACATGTTTTGCCAACTGTGTATCGCTTACTTCGCTTACTTTAACGGGTGTAGAAACAATTGGCGAACGTGCTTTCTACAACTGTAAGGTGCTTACAAATGTGAAACTGAACGAAGGTTTGAAGGAGATTAAAGACAATGCTTTCCAGCGTTGCGTTGCACTCGAAACTCTTGAACTGCCTGCATCAGTTGAAAAGACAGGTGCAAAGCTTTTCTTACAATGTCCAGAGTTTAGTGGTTTCACTGTGGTTGCAGGCAGTACGCACATGATGACAGCCGATGGTGTACTCTATTCTAAGGATAAAACCACGCTCTACGAGTGTCCACAAACACTGAAAAGCGACAATTTTGTTGTGCCTGCTGAAACCAAACTAATCCGCTCTATGGCATTCTTTGAGTGTCAGGATATAAAAGCGATTACACTTCCAGCAAATCTTGAGAAGGTAGGTACAGGTGCTTTGTCGAATAATGGTATGGCTTTGTTCAACTTTACTACAAACAACTATATGGTTCACGAGGACAATGCGCTTTATTATAGAAGTACAACTGGAAAAGGACTCTACCTTATTGCAGTTCCTTGCAAGGGCACTAAGACCGAATTTATGCTTCAACCAAAGACTTCTTACGTTGCTGATTATGCTTTTTCTTATAACAACAACGTGCAGAAAATATATCTACCCGACTCTGTGGTAGGTATTGGCGAACGTGCTTTCTATGCCTGCCATGGCTTGAAAGATATTTACGGCTATCGTAAAACAGCCCCAACTCTCGGAGAAGAGGTGTTTGGCGATGTTGAATTTAATAAAGTGTACTTACACGTAAGAAAAGGTTCGGAGAAGTCGTATGCCGACAATAACTGGTTGTTCTTGTGGGGCGACAACATTGAAGGTGATTATCCTGCTGTTGCAGATGTTGTAAATGGCGTTGTTACAGTAGGTTCAGCGCTCTCTGTTATTAGACAAAGTGAAACCGAAGTACGCATTATAGCCGATAAAACCATAGGTTCTGTAGAGCTATACAATACTTCAGGCGCTTTAATTAGCGTAAGCAAGCCACTCGGTAGTAACGAAATTGTGCTGACTTTGCCTCATTGTGGTGTTTATGTTGCTAAGTTGAGACTTGCTGATGGTAGCATAAAGGTTGTAAAAATCTAAACGGAAACTTTATTATAACGGCTTCTGTGATTCTTTCATGGAAGCCGGTTTTTGTTCTTCATGTGTTTATACTGCTCTCTTTTTATGTTGTAATAAGGCTTATGTGACAAAAATGTGCTTAAAATCTCCCATTCCCCTTTTATTTCTTAGGAG
>NZ_JABZSJ010000061.1:0-14594 GCF_015262605.1 Prevotella aurantiaca
AAGGTAAAGGAAGAATAAAAAGAGGATGTATCAATTTTGACACACCCTCTTTTTTTATGCTTTTAAGGTGGTACCATCTATCGATTATTGTTGTTCCGCCTTCCGTTATTATGGATTCTGACTTTCTAAAGAAGGTTTTCAGCTTCCTTTTTTTCACTTCTTCGTTTTCCTTTTGTGGACATTTGGAAGGTTATCTTTCACTCTCCTAAATTGTTCTGTAGCCACTTTTGTTATACGAAGATGCGCAATCGACCCGACAAAAGCAACTTGCTTACTTTTACTTTATAACTGTTGCTTTAATAATACGAATATCGTTTACTGGGCGGTCGTGGCTGTCTGTGGTGGTACGCTGTATCTTTTCAACAACATCAAGTCCTTCAAGCACTTCGCCAAACACGGTGTACGAGCCATCAAGATGTGGTGTACCACCAATTGTTTTATACACTTCGCAGAGTTCAGGAGTAAGTTTTACCTTACCGTCAGTGTATTTTTCGATACGACTTTGCGCCCATTCCAATTGTTTGTCGGTAAACTTCTGTCCCCACACAATATAGAATTGAGTAGACGATGAGGCACGTTCAGGGTTTACATCGTCGCCCTCTCGTGCAGCAGCCAATGCACCACGCTTGTGGTAAAGTTTAGGAAAACAAATCTCAGCAGGTATGCTATACGATTCAGGAGTGTCGCCAAGCAATTGTCCTTGCGTAGCTGTCTTCGATGCTAAATCGCCCGTTTGCACCATGAAGTCCTTGATAACACGATGGAAAAGTACGCCGTTGTAAGCGCCACTCTGTACCATTTTCAAGAAGTTGTCGCGATGTTTTGGGGTCTCATTGTAGAGCGCAAGGCGGATAACACCGCTATCTGTAACAAGTTCTACCTCGCTGCGCACATTGTTTTGTGCCTGCGCCCATGCAGCAACCAGGCAGAAAAGAAGAAGAGTGATGGTCTTTTTCATATTGTCATTTTTATTTCAAACACTTATCTAATTCGGCTTTTATTGCTTCCTTATCCATATTCTGACCGATGAATACAAGCTTTTGCATGCGGTCGCCGTAGGGTTCTTCCCAGTCTTTCTTAAGGCGTGGGTTGCGCTCAAGGAACTCTCTGAGCTCGAATTCTGGCATGGTTGCGTACCATTGACCAGCATTTCTCAGTGTAACCTGCCTTCCTGCCTGTTCAAATACATAGCAAACATCTTTCTCGTTATCGAAGTAACACAATCCTTTACAACGGATAATGCTCTTCGGCCACTTGCGTGCCACGAAGTCATCGAAGAAGTTTAAGTCCATCGGACGGCGTGCATAGTACACGAAAGTGTCTATGTTGTACTCCAAAGCCTCGCCATGTTCCTCGTTCTCAAGGTGGTCATGGTCGTGGTGATGATGGTGGTGATGGTGATGATGGCGGCCATGTTCCTCCTCATGATGGTCGTGATGATGATGCTCTTCGTGCTCATCTTGATCGTCGTTGTCCTCGTTTTCAATTGCAGCAATCCATGCAGCGGAAGTCGCAACCCTATCAAAATCGAAGTCACGGGTATCGAGTATGCGGTCGAAATCGACATCTCCGTAGTTACATTCAATTATTTCAGCCTTTGGTTGCAATGCTCTTACAATGCGACGCACCTTCTCTAACTCTTCAGGAGAGACGTCATCGACCTTGTTAAGTAGTACAAAGCTGCAGAATTCTATCTGTTGTATCAGCAGATTTTCTATGTCGTCTTCTCCCAAATCCTTTTTTAAGAGGTCGTTTCCAGCCGAAAATTCGTCGCACATGCGGCGAGCATCTACCACCGTAACGATGTTATCGAGCACCGCACGGCCGTCTTTTGCAAGGTCAGGATATATCTGTGGATAAGCGCAAATAGTCTGTGCGATAGGCGCAGGCTCGCAAATACCGCTTGCTTCAATTACGATATAGTCGAAACGTTGTTGTTTTACGATGTCGCTAAGCTGCTGAACTAAGTCCATTTTAAGCGTACAGCAGATGCAACCATTCTGCAATGCCACCAGCGAATCGTCCTGTTGGTCTACTACGCCGCCCTTTTCTATGAGGTCAGCATCGATGTTTACTTCGCCAATATCGTTTACGATAACAGCGAACTTAATGCCTTTATTGTTGCTAAGAATTTTGTTTACGAGTGTTGTCTTTCCGCTTCCGAGATACCCTGTAAGCAGTAAGACGGGTGTTTCGTTCTTCTTCATATATATAATAATGTATGTTTTATATTGATTACTTCGATGGACAAAGGTACAATATTTGTGCCATAATTATGCTTTACAACTCATTTTTTTTCGACGTAATAGGCTTGTGAAATTGTAGATTTATAATGAATGATACTGAATAGATGAGCGAAAACAAAGCAAGAGTTATGTAAATATTTTTCAGAAGAGCAACAGTCGTGTAACCTCCACGTTATCAACGCATTGCAATACCTATTGTTTTGCATTGTAAAAGTGCCTGTTTTGCGTGGTAAAACAGGCACTTTTGCGTTGCAATATAGGCGCTTTTGCAGCATAAAATAGAAACTATTGTTTTTTACATGTGCTTTCTTTACAAAACAAAAGAGGTTTTAAAGGTTTTTTCTATAACTACTATAAAATTCTACGAATTATAGAATTACCACCTAACACCCATTTTATCAACAAAGAGAACAAACAAAAACACGATGCACCAAAACTTGGTACATCGTGTCGGGATATATAGTTCTATCTTTAATTGGGATAAAACGATGAAATGAAAAAGATTCTTTAATATGCGTGATCGTCCTCTTCTATTTCATGACGGTCAATCTTCTTGCTATCAATACTACGCCAAGCATAGAATATATAAGCAAGAACGAATGGAGCAATCAGACTCGCATAGAACATTGCATTGAGAGTAAACTCGCTTGAACAGCTGTTCTTGATAGTCAATGAGCTTTGTAAGTCGGCAGTAGAAGGATAGTATGCTGTGTTGTTATAGCCTACAATGAGGAACAACACCATAACAACCAATACTACACCGATACCGGTTGGCCAAATGCCCTTGATGTAATCCTTCTGCATAAGGGTGCGAACGATGCCGCAAAGCACCAACAATACGCCTACCAAAAGCACAACAGCCAAGTACCACATATCCAAAAGATTGTTCAAATACTTCATTGGTTCCATAACGATAGTGCCTTCTGCGTTTACTGCATAGCCTTCGCCGATAAGCGTTTTCACCAAGAAAGCAAGGAAGAACACAAGGAAAAGCACTGTGTTAATCAACAGCTGAGGACGCACACGTGAACGAATTGCATCGTCAGACACGTTATTGTTGATGTAGAGGATACCCAAAACACGAGCAAGGAATACAACGGCAATACCGAAAATAACCACCCATGGGTTCAATAAAACGTCAAGACCGCGTGAAGCATTCGCCCAATGAGAGATGACAGGCTGCATTTCGTTCACGATATTAGCCTTCTCTACGATGAAGTTTGAGCCTGTAAAGAAGGTTGCTACAGCCCCTCCGAGGAGCAACGGACCTACAATACCATTGATAATCAAACAGGTTTGGAAGGTCTTAACACCAAGAAGGTTGCCCGCTTTGTTCTGAAATTCATAGCTAACTGCCTGAATTATGAACGAGAAAAGAATGATAACCCATACCCAATAAGCCGAACCGAAGCTGGTACTGTAGAAGAGTGGGAACGACGCAAAGAATGCACCGCCAAACGTTACAAGCGTAGTGAAAGTGAATTCCCACTTGCGGCCTGTAGAGTTTACCACCATACGGCGTTCTACATCGGTCTTACCTAATTGGAAAATCATAGAGTTTGCTCCCTGCACAAACATTAGGAAAACGAGTAACGCTCCTAAAAGTGCAATGAGAAACCACCAATAATGCTGCAAAAAATCGTATGTCATAGTTGTGGTCCTTTCTTAATTTGCTTACACATAATATTAATTTCAACCAGCAACATGGCTGTGAAGAGGAACAAGAAGAGGAAGAACGTAAGAGCTACGCTTCCGCTGTTGAGGTCGCTAACAGCTGCCCATGTTGGCAACATATCCTGAATTGTCCATGGCTGACGACCAAATTCGGCTACCAACCAACCACATTCGCTGGCAATATATGCCAATGGAATGAGGGCAACACCTACCAATTGCAAGAGACGAGGACGGGTAATGTCCTTGCGATAAACTATAAAAAGGATAATGGCAAACACTAAAATAAAGAGTGCACCTAAGCCCACCATTATGCGGAATGCCCAGAAATTGATACCAATATGTGGCACAGTTTCGTCTGCATTCTTAATGTAGCCATAACCAAAGTACTTCATGTTGTCTTTCAAAGTCTTTATGTTGGCTTCTGTTTTCTGGCCGCCACGAAACGCTTTGAGGGCTGCAATGGCTTGCTTACCACGTACCATCTTCTCCTTAAGAGATGGTTCTACAGTACCATCGTCCTTTGTATAGCCGTTAATAATGTTGCGAATACCTGGCACGTAGCCGTTAAAGTCGCGTGTAGCAAGGAACGATAGTGCATTAGGCACAGCTATCTTCATTGGTGGCTGAGTCTGATTCATATAGTCAGGCTGTGAGAATGGATTAACAAGAGCTACCGCAGTAAGCGATTCTCCCCTGCCTCCTTCATACAAAGCTTCCATTGCTGCAAGCTTCATAGGCTGATGTTGTGCTACAAGATAAGCTGATTTGTCGCCAACCATAGCTGTAAGCAACGATGAAACAAGGCCTACGGTGGCACCAATCTTTAAGCTTTTGCGCGCAAACTCGACATGTCGCTTCTTCAATAAGTACCAACAGCTGACGCCAACACAGAAAGCAGCGCCTAAAACCCACGCTGATGTGATGGTATGAGTGAACTTATTCACAGCCATAGGACTTAAAGCTACTTCCCAGAAAGATGTCATTTCGTTGCGCATGGTATCTGGATTGAACTCACAACCCACTGGATTCTGCATCCATGCATTAGCAACGAGAATCCACCAAGCCGATACTGTGGCACCAAGACCGGTTAACCAAGTAGACGCAAGGTGGAATCCTCGCGACACTTTCTTCCATCCAAAGAACATAACGGCTACGAAAGTAGACTCCATAAAGAAGGCTAACATTCCCTCAATAGCAAGTGGAGCACCGAAGATATCGCCTACAAACCAAGAGTAATTGCTCCAGTTTGTTCCGAATTCGAACTCCAAGATGATGCCAGTAGCAACACCCATGGCAAAGTTAATACCGAAAAGACGCTGCCAAAACTGCGCTGTCTTTTTCCAAAACTCATCTCCCGTACGATAGTAGTACGTCTCCATAATACCCATAATGAGTGCCAATCCAAGCGTGAGAGGCACAAACAACCAGTGATAAATGGCTGTAAGTGCAAACTGAGCACGCGACCAGTTCACGACATCAGGGTCGATGGTTAATAATAAATTTCCCATTGTTGAATTATATTACTGTTAGAATTTAATTTTGTTCTCTCGTTAATTAACTGCTTTTTGGCTTTAGGTGCATTTGATAAGCTACCTATTATCCTTAGCTTTAACACCGTTCTCGGACTCTGATTTACACACTCCCACTTGGGAATAGTTAAGCTTTTAGCATTCAAAAGTCCCAGACATATTATGGGAAAAGCTTCGTTTTAACACTCAACTCTCCCCCATTTAAACAAGTTAGTTACGCTTCAGCATTTCCGTTTCTACGAATTCTGCTTCGCTTCCCTTCTTTGCATTCTCTTTAATAAAGTTGGGAAAAAAGAACAATTTAAGCACGAAAAACATAATAAAAAGCTTAATTATAATGATTAACCAAAGCGTCTTACCGAGCGTCATGCTCCGAAATCCGTCATAATAAAGGTCGAATACCCTATATAAAAAGCCTTTTTTACCCATTCAGTGAAATTGTTCTATAATCTGTATTAAATACAATTACGTTGTGCAAAAGTAAGAAATAAAAATAAAACTTAGGCATTTTTTCTTTTATTTTACTCGCTTTAACAAAAATAAAGTAATAATAAAGCTTTTTATTTTGGTCTATATTCAAAATGATTTATCTTTGTATTAAGATACGGAATAAAACTTTACAGGATTCAGAATCGAACTTTATGATAAAAAAAATATTGCTTTTCGGTGTATTTTTTACTATGGTTTGTGCCGCATTTTCACAGGAACTGCGACAAAAGATAGTAGGGGAAACGCTTGCATTTGTACCTGATATATTGACGGGAACGCAAAAGACTATGACAGAAAGGGTTATAAAAACGTCTGCTTTTGCATCCAAAACAATGGTGAAAACGCAGGAAACAGCTGCCGATAAGATAGAAAATGGAACGGCAGAAAGCCAAGAGGTGATTGCAGAAAGACGCAATGTGCTGTCGTTAAAGCGTTGTCGTGAACTGGCTTTGGCTAATAATAAACAGCTGGCAATATCTAAATTGACTGCCAATATTGCCGAAGACGCACACAAAGCAGCTAAGACTAAGTACTTACCACGTGTTACTGGTATGGCAGGATATGAGCATTTGTCTCGCGAAATATCTTTACTCAGCGACAAACAGAAGGAAACTTTATCTTCGTTAGGGTCTGCTACAGTTGGTAAAATAGGCGGTCAGATTGGTGAAAGTATCACTCAATTGGTGCAACAAGGCATTATTTCTACACAAGCGGCGCAACGCTTAGGTGATGTTTTGGGCAATATAACCTCCCCACTATCACAGGCGGGCAATAACATAGGGGAGACAATACGGCAAAATTTGCGTACAAACACAAAGAATATGTATGCTGCTGGCATCATAGTAACGCAACCAATATATATGGGAGGCGGCATAAAGGCTTTGAATGACATCGCTACTATAGGGGAAGAGTTTGCCAAAAACGACGTAGAACTAAAGCGACAGACAGTTCTTTTCGCTGTCGATAACGCTTACTGGCTTATTGTTTCGCTCAAAAAAAAGTCGATATTGGCTATACAATACCGCAATCTAATAAGCAAGCTGCACGATAATGTAACTAAAATGTACGATGCTGGCGTTGCAACAAAGGCTGACGGACTGAAGGTTTCAGTAGCTGAAAATACCGCAAACCTTACCATTTCGGAAATAGAAAATGGTATTTCGCTTGCAAAGATGGCTCTTTGCCAACTTTGTGGGCTCCCTCTTGATGGCAATTTGAAGCTCGAAGATGAAGGCACAGATAACCTTTCAGCTTTCGTTCCTACTCAATATAATAATGTAGACACCACCTTTAACGAGCGACCAGAAGTACGAATACTTCAAAATACAGTAGACATAACTAAGCAAAACACCAAACTTATCCAATCACTTTATCGTCCTCACCTTGCCTTAACAGCAGGTTACACTATTACAAACCCCAATTCTTTCAACGGATTTGAGCAGAAATTCAAAGACGTTTGGAGCATAGGGCTTGTTCTTCATGTGCCTATTTGGAACTGGGGAGAAGGCAAATACAAGGTAAGAGCGGCTCGTTCGGCCACCCAGTTGGCTCAAATGGAGCTCAGCGACGTGCGAAATAAGATACGTTTAGAGGTAGAACAGAATCGTTTCTGCCTTCAGAACGCTAACACTCGCCTTGCTACTGCAAACAAAAACATGGCATCTGCGGAAGAGAACCTACGTGTTGCCAATGTCGGATTTAAAGAAGGAGTAATGACTGTAACCGATGTTATGCAGGCACAGACGGCATGGATGTCGGCAAAAACAGCCATTGTAGATGCCGAAATAGCTGTACGCACAGCCCAAGTAGGATTGAAAAAGGCACTCGGCGAACTATAAACAAATCATTCTTAGCACGAATATTAGAAGTTTAACCACACATTTCGTGCGCTTAGAATATTGAAATAAAATCACAATAGAAACAAAACAAACAAAATAAAGGTCTTTTATTATGTCAGCAAAATCGCAACATAACAACATTATTTTGGCCATTCTGGGCTTCGCTACCGTAGTTATACTCGTGGCAGTAATTGGTTATTTCACATTAGGAAAGGAAGAAGAAATCATACAAGGCGAGGTTGAAGTAAGCGAATACCGTGTGGCTTGCAAGCTACCCGGCCGCATTACCGAACTCAAAGTAAAGGAAGGCGACTTCGTTCGTAAGGGTGATGTGTTGGCAGTGTTAGAGATTCCCGAAGTAAGCGCGCAGGAAAAGGTTGCCACTGCAGCCGCTGGTGCAACCGAAGCGCTTAGCGAACTCACTGAAGCACCCAACCGACAAGAGATTATAACAACCGCTTACAAGATTTATCAGCAAGCTATTACAGCCAACGACATAGCCGAAAAGACTTACGGAAGACTGCTCCGACTTTTCAATGAAGGCGTTGTTTCAGCACAAAAGCGTGACGAAGCCGAAGCAGCGTACCAGACTACGAAGTCGGCAGTAGATGTTGCGCGTGCTCAATACGAGCTTGCTACAAGCGGAAAGCGTGAAGAAACCAAGTTAGCAGCGAAGAAACAAGCACAAGCTGCACGCTCTGCTGTAGACGTAGTGAAGTCTATTCTCAAAGAAACAGTACAGAAAGCAACTGCCGACGGTGAGGTTTCTACCATCTATCCGAAGGTCGGCGAGCTTGTAGGATTGGGAAGTCCAATCATGAGTATTGCGATGGTAAACGATGTTTGGACCACTTTCAACATACGTGAAGACCAGCTAAACGGCATGAAAGTGGGCACAAAGCTAAAAGGTTTCCTACCGGCGTTCAACAAAGACATAGACTTACAGGTTACAGCCATTAAGGACCAAGGTTCTTATGCTGTATGGAAAGCAACAAAAGCCAACGGCCAGTACGACCTAAAAACCTTCCAGGTGAAGGCTAAACCGATTGGTAAAATCGAAGGATTGCGCCCTGGTATGTCGGTGATATTAAAGAAATAAGATAACAACAAATAGCAACACGCAAAGCAAAACAGCCCCCAACCGTGTTCCGACGCATTATAAAAATAGCAGCAAGAGAGATAGGACAGATGGTGCACACGCCTATCTATTGGTTTTGTATGATAGTCTTTCCGATTATTGTGCTGCTCTTTTTCACATCGTTGATGCACACAGGACAACCTGAAAATATGCCTTGTGGTGTGGTAGACAACGACAATTCCACTATAACACGTGCACTTGTACGTCGTTTAGATGCCTTTCAGAACACAAAGGTTGTAGCTCGTTACACGAACGTAAACGAAGCACGACGTGCCATTCAGCAAGGAAAAATCTACGCATTCTTATACATTCCCGAAGGAACAACGGCTAAACTGGTTAGCGGAAGACAACCTAAAGTGTCGTTTTATTATAGCAATGTAACGCTCGTAGCAGGTTCTTTGCTCTTTAAAGACCTAAAAATCATCACCACTCTTGGCTCTGCAGCGATGGGATCGGCTAAGCTTGAGATGCTCGGAAAGACCGAACACGAGATTAAAGCAGTGCTTCAGCCCATCGCACTCGACGTGCATGCCATTGGTAATCCGTGGTTAAGCTACAACATTTACCTTTCTACAATTATGATACCTGGTGTCTTAATGCTGTTCATGCTACTAATTACGGCATACTCTATCGGTACAGAACTGAAGTTTGGACGCTCGAAAGAGTGGATGCAAATGGCAGGAAAGAACGTTTTTGTAGCCATTACTGGTAAATTGTTGCCCCAGTTTTTAGTGTTCTTTACCATGTTTTTGGGTTACGAATGGTACGTCTACGGCTTTTTAGGTTTCCCCCACCCTGGTGGAATTAGCAAGATGTTGCTAATAGCCTTGCTCACTGTGGCATCGTCGCAAGGCTTTGGTGTATTTGTCTTCGGACTGATGCCATCTCTCCGTTTGTCCATGAGCGTTTGCTCGTTGTGGGCAGTTGTGGGCTTCTCAGCCTGTGGAGCGACCTATCCTTTGTTTGCTATGGACTCGCCAATCATAGCCATTGCACAGCTTATACCCCTTCGACATTATTATATGGTTTATCAAATGACCATCTTTAATGGCTATCCACTCATCGACGCATGGCCGCATGTAGTGGCTCTTGTGGCCTTTGCTGCCTTGCCATTGCTTACCGCCCGCAACATTCGACGGGCTATGTTGGAGTACGTATATATACCTTAAAGCAACTGTTGGAGTATGGTTCGCTGTGCTTCTGATACAAAACAATAACAAAATAAGACAGAATACAGCTCGGCATTAAGTTTATTTCATTTCGCAAGAAAGAGATTTCGAGAGTAATTTATGGGTAAGAATTCAGACAAACGTCATAATGACGCAAACAGCAACTTGATAGTTTCTATCTGCTATATATGGTGGATAGAGATGAAGAACACCATTAAAGACGAAGGTGTGCTTATCTTTTTTATTATCGTTCCGTTGCTTTATCCATTGCTTTACTCATGGATTTACAACAACGAAGTGGTGCGCGATGTGCCCGTTGTAGTGGTCGACCAATCGCATACAGCAACCTCTCGCGAGTTCATTCGTATGTTTGATGCTTCGCCCGACGTAAAGGTTGCCTACTATTGCAATAGTATTCCCGAAGCCGAATCGGTTGTGGGACATCAAAAAGCCAATGGTATTTTGTACTTCCCAGAAGACTTTGAGCGCACAATTAACCGTGGAGAGCAAGCCCATGTAAGCATTTATTGCGACATGAGCCTTATGCTTGCCTACAAAGCAATATATCAAACGTCGCTCTATGTGTCGCTCAATATAGGCAAAGAACGGCAGAAAGAAATGATAGGAACCGTTACGGTGCGCGACGAAGAACTTAGAACGCAACCGTTAGAGGTGGCGGAAGAGCCTATATTCAACGTTACGGGAGGATATGGAAATGCGGTTCTTCCAGGTGTGTTGATACTTATTTTGCAACAAACACTGCTGCTCGGCATTGGTCTTGCAGCTGGTACGGCACGCGAAAACAATCGCTATCAAGACCTGGTACCTATCAGTAAACACCATAACGGTATATTAAAAATAGTGTTGGGCAAATCGTTTTGCTACTTCATGATATACTGTGTAATCTCAGCTTACATTACTTTAGCTGTACCATATATATTCAATTTCACGATGTTGGCGGCTCCTGCCGACCTTATTCGTTTGCTTTTGCCTTACCTTTTATCGGTGATTTTCTTTGGAATGACGTTGTCGTGCCTTGTTCGCCACCGCGAAAATGTAATGCTACTTGTAGTGTTTACCTCTGTTCCTTTCCTATTCTTAACAGGCGTTAGTTGGCCACAGAGCAGCATTCCTGGCGTTTGGGAAGGCATAGCATGGCTCATTCCGTCTACCTTTGGCGTACGAGGGTTCCTCCGTTTGTCGTCTATGGGCGGCACATTTGCCGATATACGCACCGAAGTTCTTGCGCTATGGTCGCAGGCCATCGTCTATTTCTCCATCACTTGCCTTGTTTATCGCTATCAGATTATCAGTGCACGAAAGCACGCTATCGCTCGTGCAAGCAGCATGAAGGATAAGATTGAAAAGGTAAGAGCAACCAAGAAGCTACAATCTACTGGGGAAAAACCAACAGAATAAGTATAATATTAAAACACGTAAGTCCCGCTTTTCCTATTCTATTTTAGAAGGGAAAGGCGGGACTTATTCGTTTTCTGATAAGCAGAAAACAGCACAATGAATGAAGAAGACACCATGATTTACAAACACCTACATACTTATCCAATATTCTGCATAATCACTCTTGTTTTATGAATGATATTCTATTGCAAAGTAGCACCTACACAATGACTTTGCAAAAGAGCCTGTTTTGTGTTGTAATATAGGCACTTTTACCTTGCAAAACAGGCGCTTTTACAATGCAAAACAGGCTCTTTTGCAACACATTGATAACAAGAATGTTACGCGTTATTTACGCTTTCGCATAAATATACTTATATTTTCACTCCTTCTCCGACTATTTTTCGTACTTCATCAGTAGTAAAATCTTATTCGTAAATATTTGATTTTACCAAATACTAATGTAGATTTGTTCTCATAATCATGCCCAATACAATTATCGTTTAGTAGTATCTCAACGCAATGAACTTGTACAACGAATTGCGCTAATAGGCAATACAACACGATCGCAAAACTTTCGTAACACGCTTAAACACACTATAGTCCAAACCTTTATATTCGCTATAAGAAAACCAAACCCCACAACAAGAAGAGCCATTGATACGGAAGAAGCTGACAAAAAACAAAAAAGCGATAATTCGAAGTGATTGTTCTTCGGATTATCGCTATATGTTTTGTGGAGCTTTGAAGGCAACGAAAGTTCTGGAAACAGTATGTTTCGCCTCCAAAAATCAATACCGCTTTATTGCTCTATCCATTTCGCGGCGGTCTTCTTTCTCCTTTAGTGTCTGTCGTTTGTCGTATTCTTTCTTACCACGGCATAGTGCAATGTCTACCTTTGCACGTCCATGCTGGTCTATAAACACCAGCGTGGGAACGATTGTGAAGCCTGGTGACTTTGTATCTTCGGCCAAACGGCGTATCTCTCGCTTATTTAATAGCAGCTTACGCTTGCGTCTTGCTTCGTGATTCGAGAACGAACCATAGAAGTAAGGCGATATATTCATGCCTTCTAACCATATTTCGCCCTTGTTAATGAAGCAGAATGTGTCTACCAAAGAGGCTTTTCCAGCTCTGATAGACTTTATTTCTGTACCCGTAAGCACTATGCCTGCCGTGTAAGTATCTACGAAATAATATTCGAAAGAAGCCTTCTTGTTGCGTATTTGCACTGGCGACTTCTTGCGTATCTCTTGTTCTTCCTTATTCATTATCTATTACAACAAAATCGTTGATGTGGTCATCGATGTATGCAGCCACCATTTTTGTCCACTGTTCTTCGTTCACTATAAAGTCATCATCGGCATCGTCGAACTCTGGCATCTGCTCGTAGAGTGCCATAAAGTCGTCGTCCGACAAGTCTTTTTCTATCTGATCACGATACTTATCGTATGCTTTCTTGGTGCGACGAATGTGCGAATATAGGTCGGTAAGTCCCCAATTACGCATCGCAACCCCATAAGGATTCTTGAAAATGAAGGCTCCGTAGCCATTATGAATGAGCTGAACGTATCCTCCGTCCATCACTTCGTCGTGTAGATAGCCCCACCCTAACAACGTAATTTGGTCGGGTGTGAGTTCCTGCATATTGTCTTGTGTAAGCGTTCCTCCTATTGCTGTGGTGATAGCATCGATGAATACTTGTACAAAAGCATCTTCGCCATCAGCCACTGCAGCGCGGATTGTTGCGTCCTTTATCTTTACTTCTATCATTGTTCTCTCTGTTTTCTATTGTTTTATGCTGTTTTTAAGTCTTCACTTCCTCTACCGTTGTGTTTGGAATTTGATGCTCTCGTATCATCTGATCGAGACTTTTGAAGGTGTAAGCAGCCTTATCTTTCACATAAGTAGTGTTAAAACGCTGACGTAAGTCCATGAGTTTCTGCATCGCAAGCGGATAAAGCTCGGCCGTTATACGCTCTGCCATATCCTTAGCGTTAGGTTGTGTGAAGTCGAAATACTGTATAAGCATTTGTTGGAATTGCCTGCGTTGCATCTCATTCATTTGTTCCAGCTGAGCGTCCATCTTATTCTTGGCACGGTAAATCTGGAATATGAGTTCGTCAGGTTCGCCCCCTCGCTGGCCGTGGTCGTACTTTTTCTCGTAATCGAAGTAACAATCGCAGAACCCTTTATCGGCTAATTCCTTCAATTCCTGCTTCGCTGGGTCGAGCACACGACGGCAAAAGTCGGAGAATTTCTTATAGTTGTTCTCCAAACGGAGCATCTTTCTGAACTCCAAAGTTTTAATAACAGTTCGTCCTTTATCCACCCACGATTCTATAAACATATAGATGCGCTGCGTGTAACGGTTCTTGCAGGCAAACACTATCTGCTTTCCAAGGCGGTGATAACCAAAATCTAACGATACCAAACGCTCAGCAACACTTCTGTCGAGTTTCAAGATAGCATACTTATTGTACGAGCGATCTTCTGGAATATAGACGTCGCACAGGTTCGTTGCCTTAGTATATTTACGACCTTCGCTTGTCTTATAAGGAATCTCAACGGGGATAGCAGCCAGCATTTTCAGCGATGTACGCAACTGAGGATAATGGTTTGGGTCTACGCCAAGCTCTTTAAAAGGTAGCTTTATAGGCATTCTTCCGTCCTCGTCCAGCTCGTTCGTTTTGAAAAGATCTAACTGTGGGCTGCGTTTATTATTCAAAATGCCATGCAAGATAGACTGTAGGCTTTCAACAATCGATACAAGTATGCGCACTTGAATAAGCGAATAGTCGTGTCGCATCATAGTTACGGCAATTGGTTGCAGCAGCCATGTTTCCTCTTCGATAGGGATTAGCTCGTCCGATATACCTCGCTTAACAGGTGCTTTCTGTGCTTTAGCGCCTTTCTTGGGCTTTGAAGCCGCAGCGTTAGTACTTTTCTTTACAGTTTTCTTGGTCGTTACCATACCTTATTATATAATATGTGGGGAGATTTCTGATGCACATTTGCCAAGTATGCAGTTATATTTGATATTCAAGAATATTGCAAACGAGTACAAAGAAAGGAACTTTCAATTTGTCGAGTGCAGCTATATTTTATGCAAA